>NZ_JBEPEL010000039.1:0-60658 GCF_040300825.1 Streptomyces sp. NPDC000229 | reverse complement strand
GGGCGTGGGGCCGCTGTGCCGTGTACGGCGAGGAGGGGCCGTGCAGGGTCGCCCCCGCTGGGGGTCCCCCCACGCCTCCAGGGCGTAGGGGGACGCTCGGCGGCGAGATACGGCCACGAGACCGGCTCGGTGCCCCGCCGACGGCGAGGAGGTGAGCCCGGAGGGGCCCCGACCCCGGCCCACCGGCCGCAACCGACCCGGCCCCGCGCCGCACGACACCCCGCCCCGACCCTGGCCCACCGGGCCGCAACCGACCCTGCCCGCGCGCCGCGCGGACACGTACCCGGGCGCGGGTGGGCCCGTCCCGGCGGTCACCCCGGATCGGTGAGGGGCAGCAGGCGGGAGGGCGGGCGGCGGATGAGCGACAGGGGGTTGAGGTACGTGTCAGCCCGGCGGAGGCCCCAGTGGAGGCACCGGCGGGTGCAGTGGGAGCCCGGGTCGGGGGCCACGACGGCCACCACCTGCCCCGCCGCGACCTCGGTGCCCTGGCGGACCAGGGGGCGGACCGGTTCATAGGTGGTCCGCAGGGGCGGGGCGCCCGTGGCGGGGTGCGTGACCGACAGGACGCCCCGGCCCGCCACCGGGCCCGCGAACGAGACCCGGCCGGCCGCCGTCGCGCGGACCTCGGTGCCCGGCGGGGCCGCGAGGTCCACGCCACGGTGGCCGGGGCCGTACGCCGAGGCGGGGGGCTCCCAGCCCCGCACGATCGCCGGGCGCGGCGGGCCCACCGGCCACACGGCGGTCGGGACGGCGGCCAGCACGGACAGGACCAGGGCGAACGCGGTGGAGTACATGCGCAGAATGTGGCGCAGGCGTACGCAACCGCGCTGATCATGGACCCGATCTGTGGACTACCGGCCGGTTGTGGACAGCGCCGTCACCCGGTGCTGCCAAGGTCCCGTACACTTCTTCTGGCGACCCGGGCCACCGGGTCGACTTCGCACGCCCCGCCACCACCCTCAAAAGTCGTGGCAGCGCTCTTCGGTCCACTCGTGGCACGGCGCGTCGGGGCGTCAGGACATAACCGAGAACCAAGGAGATACGGCCATGGCCGTCGTCACGATGCGGGAGCTGCTGGAAAGCGGCGTCCACTTCGGTCACCAGACCCGTCGCTGGAACCCGAAGATGAAGCGCTTCATCTTCACCGAGCGCAACGGCATCTACATCATCGACCTGCTCCAGTCGCTGTCGTACATCGACCGCGCCTACGAGTTCGTCAAGGAGACCGTCGCGCACGGCGGCTCCATCATGTTCGTCGGTACCAAGAAGCAGGCCCAGGAGGCCATCGCCGAGCAGGCGACGCGCGTCGGCATGCCGTACGTCAACCAGCGCTGGCTGGGTGGCATGCTCACCAACTTCTCCACCGTCTACAAGCGCCTTCAGCGTCTGAAGGAGCTCGAGGCGATTGACTTCGAGGACGTCGCCGCGTCCGGTCTCACCAAGAAGGAGCTTCTCGTGCTGTCGCGCGAGAAGGCCAAGCTGGAGAAGACCCTCGGCGGTATCCGCGAGATGCAGAAGGTGCCCAGCGCCGTCTGGATCGTCGACACCAAGAAGGAGCACATCGCCGTCGGTGAGGCGCGCAAGCTCCACATCCCGGTCGTCGCGATCCTCGACACCAACTGCGACCCCGACGAGGTCGACTACAAGATCCCGGGCAACGACGACGCGATCCGCTCCGTCACCCTGCTCACCCGCGTGATCGCCGACGCCGTCGCCGAGGGCCTCATCGCCCGCTCCGGCGCCGCGACCGGCGACCAGAAGCCGGGCGAGAAGGCCGCCGGCGAGCCGCTGGCCGAGTGGGAGCGTGACCTGCTCGAGGGCGAGAAGAAGGCGGACTCCGACGAGGCTGCCGAGAAGCCGGCCGAGGCCGCTGCGGAGGCTCCGGCCGAGGCTCCGGCCGAGGCCCCGGCCGCCGAGGCTGCTCCGGCCGCCGAGGCCCCGGCCGCTGACGCCGAGCAGGCCTGACCTTTCAGGTTCGGATGACGGCGGGGGCCCAAAAAGCCCCCGCCGTCCACCCGTAGATCTTCGTAGATCTTCCAGACTTCGAGAGAGACTCACAGATCATGGCGAACTACACCGCCGCTGACGTCAAGAAGCTCCGCGAGCTCACCGGCGCCGGCATGATGGACTGCAAGAAGGCGCTGGACGAGGCCGAGGGCAACGTCGACAAGGCCGTCGAGGCGCTGCGCATCAAGGGCCAGAAGGGCGTCGCCAAGCGCGAGGGCCGCTCCGCCGAGAACGGCGCCGTGGTCTCCGTGATCGCCGACGACAACACCTCCGGTGTCCTCGTCGAGCTGAAGTGCGAGACGGACTTCGTCGCCAAGGGTGAGAAGTTCCAGAGCGTCGCCAAGGCCCTGGCCGAGCACGTCGCCAAGACCTCCCCGGCCGACGTCGAGGCGCTGCTCGCGTCCGAGATCGAGCCCGGCAAGACCGTCCAGGCGTACGTCGACGAGGCCAACGCCAACCTCGGCGAGAAGATCGTCCTGGACCGCTTCGCGCAGTTCTCCGGCGGTTACGTCGCGGCGTACATGCACCGCACCATGCCCGACCTGCCCCCGCAGATCGGTGTTCTCGTCGAGCTCGACAAGGAGAACGCCGAGGTCGCCAAGGGCATCGCGCAGCACATCGCCGCCTTCGCCCCGAAGTACCTCTCCAAGGACGACGTCCCGGCCGAGGTCGTCGAGGCCGAGCGCCGTGTCGCCGAGGAGACCACCCGCGCCGAGGGCAAGCCCGAGGCCGCGCTCCCGAAGATCGTCGAGGGTCGCCTCAACGGCTTCTTCAAGGACGCCACCCTCCTGGGTCAGCCGTACGCGCTCGACAACAAGAAGTCCGTCCAGAAGGTCCTGGACGAGGCCGGTGTCACCCTGAAGCGCTTCAGCCGCATCAAGGTCGGCATCTGAGCCGGTACGCGCTCGACACGGGATCCCGCTAGGGTTTTCCCAGTGGACGGTCGGTCGCGTGAGCACCGGCGGCCACAGATCTGACGAGGAGGCCATTGCCGTAGGGACAACAGCACCCACCGGCAATGGCCTTCTTCGTATGTGCACGAGGAGATCTCCATGAACCAGGACGCCGCACAGGGCGACGACAACACCGGTAAAAAGGCCGGCCGCTTCATGCTGAAGCTGTCCGGCGAGGCGTTCGCCGGCGGTGGTGGCCTCGGCGTCGATCCCGACGTCGTACACGCCATCGCACGTGAGATCGCCGCGGTCGTCCGCGACGGCGCGGAGATCGCGGTCGTGATCGGCGGCGGCAACTTCTTCCGCGGCGCGGAGCTTCAGGTACGCGGCATGGACCGGGCCCGCTCCGACTACATGGGCATGCTCGGTACGGTCATGAACTGCCTCGCCCTCCAGGACTTCCTGGAGAAGGAGGGCATCGACTCCCGGGTCCAGACCGCCATCACCATGGGGCAGGTCGCGGAACCGTACATCCCGCTGCGCGCCGTACGCCATTTGGAGAAGGGCCGCGTCGTGATCTTCGGCGCCGGTATGGGCATGCCCTACTTCTCCACCGACACCACCGCGGCCCAGCGCGCCCTGGAGATCGACGCGGAAGCTCTCCTCATGGGCAAGAACGGGGTGGACGGCGTCTACGACTCCGACCCCAAGGCCAACCCGGACGCGGTGAAGTTCGACGCGCTGGAGTACGGCGAGGTGCTCTCCCGTGACCTCAAGGTCGCCGACGCCACCGCCATCACCCTCTGCCGCGACAACAACCTCCCGATCCTCGTCTTCGAGCTGCTCGCGGCGGGCAATATCGCGCGAGCGGTGAAGGGTGAGAAGATCGGCACTCTCGTGAGCGACCAGGGCACCAGGACCTGATCCCGGGTCCCGGGGGCTTCCCGGGGCGCCCCGCGAGGGGATGGACAAAGCCCTGCCGGTCGGACACCGTGCAGGAGACAGACGCGACGCAGGTTCCGCAGCCCTTTGTACGCCGGGCCTACTCATAGACACGCAGGAGCAAGTGGTGATCGAAGAGACCCTCCTCGAGGCAGAGGAGAAGATGGAGAAGGCCGTCCTGGTCGCCAAGGAGGACTTCGCCGCGATCCGTACCGGGCGTGCGCACCCGGCCATGTTCAACAAGATCGTGGCCGACTACTACGGTGCCATCACGCCGATCAACCAGCTGGCGTCGTTCTCCGTGCCGGAGCCCCGCATGGCCGTGGTGACCCCGTTCGACAAGAGCGCGCTGCGCAACATCGAGCAGGCCATCCGCGACTCGGACCTCGGCGTCAACCCGAGCAACGACGGCAACATCATCCGGGTGGTGTTCCCCGAGCTCACCGAGGAGCGCCGCCGCGAGTACATCAAGGTCGCCAAGGGCAAGGCCGAGGACGCCAAGGTGTCGATCCGCTCGGTCCGCCGCAAGGCCAAGGACACCATCGACAAGGCGATCAAGGACGGCGACATCGGCGAGGACGAGGGGCGCCGCGCCGAGAAGGAGCTCGACGACACCACCGCGAAGTACGTCACGCAGGTGGACGAGCTGCTCAAGCACAAGGAAGCCGAGCTGCTCGAGGTCTGATGAACGACTCTTCCTGGGGGGCCCCGCCGAGAGGCGGTCAATGGGGTCCGCCCGACCAGGGGTACCACCCGGGGTTCGCTCCGGCCGCCCCGGCGGGTCCCGCCTACGACGGGCATGAGGCACAGCAGACTCGGCCCATGCCCATCGTGCCCGACGTTCCCGCCGGTGGAGACACCGGCGGAGACCAGGACGACCGCGACCGGGGGACCGCTCCGCTGAGCGGTCCCCCGTTCCGTGACGAGATGCCGCAGCAGCAGCCGTACCAGCCGCCGCAGCCGGAGAATCCGCAGGAGCCCATGCCCAGCTCGCAGTCGGGAGCGCCGCAGCCTCCGGAGCAGCCCGATCCGCATGCCGGTTCGCTCTCCGGTCAGCAGGCCGGTTCGCAGCGGAAGCAGAAGAAGCGGGCCGGCCGGGACCTGCGGGCGGCCATAGGGGTCGGCATCGGTCTCGGTGCGGTGATCGTCGCGTCGCTCTTCATCGTCAAGGCCGTGTTCGTCGGCGTGATAGCCGTCGCCGTCGTGGTCGGGCTGTGGGAGCTGACCTCCCGCCTTCAGGAGCGCAAGTCCATCAAGGCTCCGCTCGTGCCGCTCGCCGTCGGCGGTGCGGCCATGGTCGTGGCCGGTTATGTCCGTGGAGCCGAGGGCGCCTGGATCGCCATGGCGCTCACCGCCCTCGCGGTGCTCGTGTGGCGGATGACCGAGCCGCCCGAGGGCTACCTGAAGGACGTCACGGCCGGTGTCTTCGCCGCGTTCTACGTGCCGTTCCTGGCGACGTTCGTGGCACTGATGCTCACCGCGGACGACGGCCCGTGGCGGGTGCTGACCTTCCTGCTCCTGACCGTGGTCAGCGACACCGGTGCGTACGCCGTCGGCTGGCGGTTCGGCAAGCACAAGCTCGCCCCGCGCATCAGCCCCGGCAAGACCCGCGAGGGGCTCCTGGGGGCGGTGGCGTTCGCGATGGCGGCGGGCGCGCTGTGCATGGAGTTCGCCATCGACGGCGGCACCTGGTGGCAGGGCCTGCTGCTGGGCCTCGCCGTCGCGGCCAGCGCCACGCTGGGCGACCTCGGCGAGTCGATGATCAAGCGGGACCTGGGCATCAAGGACATGGGCTCGCTGCTCCCGGGCCACGGGGGCATCATGGACCGGCTCGACTCGCTCCTGCCGACGGCTCCGGTGGTGTGGTTGCTGCTGGTGATCTTCGTCGGAACGGGCTGAACCGCGGTCCGGTTACCCTGGAAGGGCTCGCCGCATCGTCGCGGCGGGCCCTTTCGGCCTCGCGACCCGCGCGGGGATCATCCGGTGAGGTCTCCCGGCTCACGTACCGCGGCCTCGTCTTTACTGAGGAGTACCAGGTCATGCCACGCCCCGCACCGGGAGAGCTCACCTTCGTCGCCCCGCGCGGAGCCAAGAAGCCCCCGCGGCACCTCGCCGACCTGACGCCCGCCGAGCGCAAGGAGGCCGTCGCCGCGATCGGCGAGAAGCCGTTCCGCGCCAAGCAGCTGTCCCAGCACTACTTCGCGCGGTACGCGCACGACCCGGCCGAGTGGACCGACATCCCCGCCGCCTCCCGCGAGAAGCTCGCCGCGGAGCTGCTGCCGGACCTGATGTCGGTCGTCCGGCACATCTCCTGCGACGACGACACCACCCGTAAGACCCTGTGGCGACTGCACGACGGCACCCTCGTCGAGTCCGTCCTGATGCGGTACCCCGACCGCGTCACCATGTGCATCTCCTCGCAGGCCGGCTGCGGTATGAACTGCCCGTTCTGCGCCACCGGACAGGCAGGACTCGACCGGAACCTGTCGACCGCCGAGATCGTCCACCAGATCGTCGACGGCATGCGCGCCCTGCGGGACGGCGAGGTGCCGGGCGGCCCCGCGCGGCTCTCCAACATCGTCTTCATGGGCATGGGCGAGCCGCTGGCGAACTACAAGCGGGTCGTCGGCGCCATCCGCCGCCTCACCGACCCCGAGCCGGACGGGCTCGGGCTGTCGCAGCGCGGCATCACCGTCTCGACGGTCGGCCTCGTCCCGGCCATGCTCCGTTTCGCCGACGAGGGCTTCAAGTGCCGCCTCGCCGTCTCGCTGCACGCCCCCGACGACGAGCTGCGCGACACCCTCGTACCCGTCAACACGCGCTGGAAGGTCCGCGAGGTGCTGGACGCCGCCTGGGAGTACGCGGAGAAGTCCGGCCGCCGCGTCTCGATCGAGTACGCCCTCATCCGCGACATCAACGACCAGGCCTGGCGCGGCGACCTCCTGGGCCGGCTGCTCAAGGGCAAGCGCGTCCACGTCAACCTCATCCCGCTCAACCCGACGCCCGGCTCCAAGTGGACCGCGTCCCGTCCCGAGGACGAGAAGGCGTTCGTGGAGGCCATCGCCGCCCACGGCGTACCGGTCACCGTCCGTGACACCCGTGGGCAGGAAATCGACGGGGCCTGTGGACAGCTCGCGGCCGCCGAGCGGTGAGCTTGTAGTCTGGGCTCGAACACACCTGCATATTCCGACAGGGGAGCGCCACAGCGCTGAGAGTGCGGCACCGTCAGGCCGCAGACCCTCTGAACCTCGCCCAGGTCATTCTGGGTAGGAAGTTCGGTCGTTACTCAAGCTGTTGCGCCCTGCCCACCCGCCCGACGGGTGGGCAGGGCCGCGTCTCTTCCTGGTCACACCCAGGAGGAATCTCAGTGAGCACCACCAAGAAGATCGCGCTCGGCACCCTCGCCGCCGCGCTGGGCGTCACGACGCTCACCGCCTGCGGCGGCGAGTCCGGAAAGGCTTCCGGCAGCGGTACGAAGCCGAAGACCGTGACGCTCGTCAGCCACGACTCCTTCAACGCCTCCCCGGCCGTCCTGAAGGAGTTCACCAAGCAGACCGGCTACACGGTCAAGGTCCTCAAGAGCGGCGACGCGGGCGAGGCCGTCAACAAGGCGATCCTCACCAAGGGCGCCCCGCAGGGCGACGTCTTCTTCGGCGTCGACAACACCCTCCTCTCCCGCGCCCTCGACAACGGGCTCTTCGAGCCGTACGAGGCCAAGGGTCTGGACCGGGTCCCCGAGGCCGTACAGCTCGACAAGGACAAGCACCGCGTCACGCCCGTCGACACCGGCGAGATCTGCGTCAACTACGACAAGAAGTACTTCGCGGACAAGAAGCTGGCGCCGCCGCAGACCTTCGACGACCTCGCCGAGCCCGCGTACAAGAACCTCCTCGTCGTCGAGAATCCGGAGCGGTCCTCGCCCGGCCTCGGCTTCCTGCTCGGGACGGCCGCGCAGTACGGCGACGACGGCTGGCAGGACTACTGGAAGAAGCTGAAGGCCAACGGCGTCAAGGTCGTCGACAGCTGGGAGATCGCCTACAACCAGGAGTTCTCCGGCTCCGCCGGCGGCAAGAAGGCCAAGGGCGACCGGCCGCTCGTCGTGTCGTACGCCTCCAGCCCGCCCGTGGAGGTGCTGTACTCCGAGCCGCAGCCGGCCGAGGCGCCGACCGGCGTCTCCACCGGGACCTGCTTCCAGCAGACCGAGTTCGCCGGACTGCTGACCGGTGCGAAGAACCCCGACGGCGGCAAGGCCCTCATCGACTTCCTGATCGGCAAGAAGTTCCAGGAGGACATGCCGCTGCAGATGTTCGTGAACCCGGTGGCGAAGGACGCGAAGCTGCCCGAGCTGTTCACGAAGCACGGCGCCAAGGTCGACAAGCCGCACACCGTCGCCCCCGGGAAGATCGCCGAGAAGCGTGACGGGTGGATCCAGTCGTGGTCCTCGCTCGTCCTGAAGTAACCACCCGCGAAGGAGTGACCACCCGCAGAGGTGGTGTGCTGCGGGCGGGGCTCATGGCCCTGCCCGCGGTGTTCTTCGCCGTCTTCTTCGCCTACCCCGTCGCCGCGATCGTCGGGCGAGGGCTGAGGACGGACGACGGCGTCTGGCAGTTCGGGCGGCTCGGTGACGTGCTGGGCCGCCCCGACGTCCTGGACGTGCTCTGGTTCACCACCTGGCAGGCGCTCGCCTCCACCGCGCTCACCCTGCTGATCGCGCTGCCCGGCGCGTACGTCTTCGCCCGCTTCGACTTCCCCGGCAAACAGCTGCTGCGGGCGGTCGTCACCGTGCCGTTCGTGCTGCCGACCGTCGTGGTCGGGACCGCGTTCCTCGCCCTCCTCGGACGGGACGGGCTGCTGGACGAGCTGTGGGGCGTGCGGCTGGACACCACCGTGTGGGCGATCCTCCTCGCCCACGTCTTCTTCAACTACGCCGTCGTCGTCCGGACCGTCGGCGGCCTCTGGGCACAGCTCGACCCGCGCCAGGAAGAGGCCGCCCGGGTGCTGGGCGCCTCCCGCTTCGGGGCGTGGCGGCGGGTGACGCTGCCCGCGCTCGGGCCCGCCGTGGCCGCCGCCGCGCTGATGGTGTTCCTCTTCACGTACACGTCCTTCGGCATCGTCCAGATCCTCGGCGGTCCGGCGTACCGCACGCTGGAGGCGGAGATCTACCGGCAGACCGCGCAGCTGCTCGACCTGCCGACGGCCGCCGTCCTGACGCTGGTGCAGTTCGCCGCCGTCGGCGGCATCCTCGCCGTCCACGCCCGGACGGTACGGAGGCGGGAGACCGCGCTCAAGCTGGTCGACGCGAGGTCGACCGCCCGGCGGCCGCGCGGCGCCGGGCAGTGGGCGCTGCTCGGCACCGTCCTCGTGACGATCGTGCTGCTGCTCCTGCTGCCGCTCGCGATGCTGGTGGAACGGTCCTTCGACGGAGGGCTCGGCTACTACCGGGCGCTCCAGGACGTGGACGCGGGCGGCGGGACGTTCCTCGTCCCGCCGGTCGAGGCCATCGGGAACTCCCTGGAGTACGCCCTCGCCGCGACCGCGATCGCGCTCCTCATCGGCGGGCTCGCCGCCGCAGCGCTCACCCGGCGTGCCGGGCGGCTGGTGCGCGGCTTCGACGCCCTGCTGATGCTGCCGCTCGGGGTGTCCGCCGTGACCGTCGGATTCGGGTTCCTGATCACGCTGGACGAGCCGCCGCTCGACCTCCGCTCCTCCTGGATCCTGGTGCCGCTCGCCCAGGCCCTGGTCGGCGTGCCCTTCGTCGTACGCACCATGCTGCCCGTGCTGCGGGCCGTGGACGCGCGGCTGCGCGAGGCGGCGGCGGTCCTCGGCGCGTCGCCGTGGCGGGTGTGGCGCGAGGTGGACCTCCCGCTGGTGCGGCGGGCGCTGCTGGTGGCGGCGGGGTTCGCGTTCGCCGTGTCGCTGGGCGAGTTCGGGGCGACCGTGTTCATCGCCCGGCCCGACAACCCGACCCTCCCGGTCGCCGTCGCCCGCCTCCTCGGCCGGCCCGGCGAGCTCAACTACGGCCAGGCCATGGCCCTCTCGACGATCCTGATGGTGGTGTGCGCGGTGGCCCTGCTGCTGCTCGAACGTGTCCGTGTCGACCGCGCCGGGGAGCTGTGACCATGCTCGTTCTCCAGGACCTGACCGTACGCTTCGGCTCGCGCGTCGCGGTCGACGCGGTGTCGCTGGACGTCGCCGACCACGAGATCGTGTGCGTGCTCGGACCGAGCGGCAGCGGCAAGTCGACCCTGCTGCGGGTCGTGGCCGGGCTCCAGCCGGTCGACGCGGGCCGCGTGCTGCTCGACGGCGCCGACCAGGCCGGCGTGCCCGTGCACCGGCGCGGCGTCGGGCTGATGTTCCAGGACCACCAGCTGTTCCCGCAGCGGGACGTCGGCGGCAACGTCGCGTTCGGGCTGCGCATGCGTGGCGCGTCGCGGAAGGAACAGGCCCATCGGGTGGCCGAGTTGCTGGACCTCGTCGGGCTGCCGGGCGCCGAACGGCGGGCCGTCGCCGCCCTGTCCGGCGGCGAGCAGCAGCGCGTCGCGCTCGCCCGGGCGCTGGCACCCCGCCCCCGGCTGCTGATGCTCGACGAACCGCTCGGCCAGCTCGACCGGGGGCTGCGCGAGAGGCTCGTGGTCGAGCTGCGGCAGCTGTTCGGGCGGCTCGGCACGACGGTCCTCGCCGTCACCCACGACCAGGGCGAGGCGTTCGCACTCGCCGACCGCGTCGTCGTCATGCGCGACGGCCGCATCGCCCAGAGCGGTACGCCGCTGGAGGTGTGGCAGCGCCCCGCCTCCGAGTTCGTCGCCCGGTTCCTGGGCTTCGACAACGTGGTTGCGGCGACGGTGACCGGCGAGGCGGCCGACACCGTGTGGGGCAAGGTCCCCGTGCCGGCCGGATCGGCGCAGGGGGCGGTACGGGTGCTGGTGCGGCCCGCCGGGGTACGGCTCGGCGACCCGGCCGACGGGCTGCGGTGCACGGTCGAGGGGCGGACGTTCCGGGGCCACCATGTGGCGGTACGGCTCCGGCCGGAGTCCGGCCCCGCCCTGGAGGCCGATTGCGCGCTGCGTGACGCGCCCGAGGAGGGGGCGGTGGTCGGTGTGACGTTCACGGCGGACGAGGTCGTGGTCCTCGGCTGAGCGTCAGTCCGCGGCCGGTTCCTCGCGGACGGCTCGCGACAGGTCCAGTACGGCGCAGGCGCCGCCGCCCTCCGGGTTGGTGAACGTCAGGCGCGCGCCCAGTACCTGCGCCTGGCCGGCGGCGATCGTCAGGCCGAGGCCCAGCCCCTTGCCGACCGCGCTGGTGTGGAACCGCCGCGGGCCGTGCGCCAGCAGGTGCTCGGGGAAGCCGGAGCCCCGGTCGAGGACCCGGACGACCCCGCCCTCGACCTCCACCACGACCGGCTCGGCGCCGTGCCGCAGCGCGTTGCTCACCAGGTTCGTCAGGACCCGCTCCACGCGCCGGGAATCGGTCTCCACCAGCGCGTCGGCAACGATGTCGAGCCGGACGCCGGTGTTCTCGACCGCGCCCACCGCCCGGCGGGCGAGCGTCCCCAGCTCCACCAGCCGGGTCTCTGCCTCCTCGCCGCCGTTGTCGAGGCGGGCGACCTCCAGGACGTCCTCCATCAGGTCCCGCATCCGCGCGACCCGCTCCTTCACCATCGACTCGGCCTTGCCGTCCGGGAGGAGCCCGGCCGCCGCGACCAGCCCCGCCACGGGCGTACGCAGCTCGTGCGCGATGTTCGCCGTCACCTCGCGTTCCGCGCGGAGCCGTTCCGCGAGGGCGTCCGCCATGGTGTTCACGGCCCGGGTGAGCGTGGCGATCTCGTCCCGCCCCGACTGCGGGAGCCGGGCCTCCAGGTCACCGCCGGTGATCTGCTCCGCCCGCCGCGCCGACAGCCGCAGCCGCCGGCCCAGCCGGGTCGCGAGCAGCAGGCCGAGCAGGGTGCCGACCGCCGTGCTGATCGCCCCGGTCTGGAGGATGGACGCCCGGAGCTTGTCCGACAGCGGATCCTCGAGCTGCTTGAGGGCCAGGATGTCGCCGCCGACGCTGGTGGCCGCCCAGAGTCGGCGGCGCTCCCCGTACGCCTGCAGATAGGTGGCGCTGCGACCGTCGAGGACGGCGCGGCGCAGCTCCTCGGGCATGTTGGGCGGGTTCACCTGGACGCCGAACCGGGCCTGTCCGTCCGCCCGGTAGCCGCGCTCGGCGATGCCGAGCCGTTCCATCGCCTGGTCCCTGGCCCGCTGCTCCATCAGTGCCGGCACCTGCACACTCGTCACGAGCACGGCGAGCGCGGCGGTCGCGGTGATCGTGGCGCCTATCTTGAGCCGTAGCCCCATGTCTCATCTCCCTGCCGGGAGTCTACGAGGGGGCCGCTCAGCCGATGCGGGCGAGTTCCCTGGGCTCTTCCTCCGCCCGGCCGGGCTCGCCGCCCTCGGGTTCGCCGAACCACGCCACCGCGACCGCGCCCGCCACCGCCAGCACGAACCCGACCACCGCCAGCCACGCGAACCCCGGCCGTGACGCGTCCCCCAGCCACCACACGCCGATCATGCCCGGCAGCACCGTCTCGCCGACCACCAGCGCCGCCGTCGCCCCGTTCACCGAGCCGATCTGGAGCGCGACCGTGTGCAGGTACATCCCGCCCACCCCGGCGACGAGGATCGCGTACAGAGCCGGATCCGCCAGCAGCGCGCCCAGGTCGAACGGGTCGATGCCGTTCAGTACGCGTACGCCGACCCCCAGCGCGCCGAAGCCCAGCCCGGACAGCAGACCGGCCAGGATCGCCGCCCGCGCGCCCAGCAACCGCACGACGACCGTCCCGCCCACCATCAGCAGCAGCGACACGGCGAGCAGCCACCAGTGCGTGGCGATCGGCGTGTGCCCACTGCCCTCCGGCCCCGCCGCCGTGGCCAGCAGCACCAGCGCCGAGCAGACGACACCGATCGAGGTCCACTCGGCGCGCGTCAGCCGGATCCCGAGCATCCGCACACTCAGCACGGCCGTGATCACCAGGTTCGCGCTGATCACCGTCTGGGACAGGAACAGCGGCAGCATCCGGGCGGCCAGCGCGCCCAGCCCGAAACCGACGAAGTCGAGGACCGTACCGACCATGAACTCCCACGTCATCGCCGCCTTGGCGGTCGACGACAGGGACGGGCCGCCGTGTTGCGTCGTCAGGCCGGCCGCCGCCTCGCGGCGGGCGGACTTACGGGAACCGACGGCCTGGAGGACCGAGCCCGTGCCGTAGCAGATCGAGGCCGCGACGGCCGTCAACAGTCCTATGAGCACGTCCGGCTCCGTTCATCGGTGGGTGACTTACCTCTGCCAGACGGGAGAACGGGCCCGGGCGTTGCCTCTGTCAGGCATGTGCGCGTGTGGGGCATGTGTGGGCGAGTCACGGCCGGGCAGCACCAGGCCCAGCTCGTACGCCAGGATCACCGCCTGCGCCCGGTCCCGGAGACCCATCTTCGCGAACAGCCGGTTGATGTGGGTCTTCACGGTGTGGTCGGTGATCGTCAGCGTCTGCGCGATCTCGGCGTTCGACAGGCCCCGGGCGATCAGCACCAGCACCTCCGCCTCACGCGCGGTCAGTCCGTCCACCGGCCGCGGCGGCAGCACCCCCGCCCGCTGCCGGGCGAACTCGGCGACCAGCCGCCGCGTCACGGCCGGCGCCAGCAGCGCGTCCCCGCGCGCCACCACCCGTACCGCGTGCAGCAGTTCCGGAAACGTCGCGTCCTTCAGCAGGAACCCGCTCGCGCCCGCCGCCAGCGCGTCGTACACGTACTCGTCCAGGTCGAAGGTCGTCAGCATCAGCACCCTCGTCGCCCCGCCGGACGCGGCGAGGATCTCGCGGGCGGCCTGGATGCCGTTCTTGTGCGGCATCCGGATGTCGAGCAGCGCCAGGTCCGGCCGCCGCTCGGCCGCCACCAGGACCGCCTGCGCCCCGTCCTCGGCCTCGCCGACCACCTGGATGTCGTCCTGGGTCGCGAGGAGGTTCACGAAGCCGGTGCGGACGACCGCCTGGTCGTCGGCCACGATCGTCCTGATCACCACGGGAGGTCCGCCTTTACGAGGAAGCCGCCGTTCGGGCCGGGGCCTGTGGTGACGCTCCCGCCGAGCAGTGCGGCGCGCTCACTCATTCCGGTCAGGCCGTGGCCCGTGCCGTCGTGTGCGCCCGGGCCCGGGCCGTCGTCCATGACGCGTATCGTCAGCCGGTCCGGCCCGTACACGACGTCCACCACCGTGTGCGCTCCGGGCGCGTGCCTGCGCGCGTTGGTCAGCGCCTCCTGGACGATGCGGTACGCGGACAGCTCCCACCCGGCCGGCAGCGCGACCCGCTCGCCGCGCACCTTCAGGTCCGCGCCGCCGCCCACCGCCCGGTGCTGCTCCACCAGTTCGTCCAGCCCCGCGAGCGTCGGCTGCGGTGCCGTCACCGCCCGCTCGTCGGGGCGGGCGCGCAATACGCCCAGCAGGCGGCGCAGTTCGGTCATCGACGAGCGGGCCGTGCCGGCGATCTGCTGGAGCGCGTCGCGTGCCTCGGGGGACAGGCCGGGGGTGGCGTACGTCGCGCTCTCCGCCTGTACGGCGATCATCGACACCGAGTGCGCGACGACATCGTGCAGCTCCCGCGCGATCGCGGCGCGCTCGGCCTCGGCCGCTTGCCGCCGCTCCATCGCGAGCAACCGCTCCTGAGCGGCGGCCCGTTCGTTACGCGCCTCCTCGCGGGCGCGTACGGCGTCACCCGCGCTCACCGCGGCCAGGATCACCACGGTCAGCAGCAACGTCTCGGCGTACAGGCCCGGGTCCAGCCGGTGGCCCTCGATGACGGAGGGACCCACACTGGGGGCCAGGTCCGCCCACCTCCGGATGTGCACCAGGTTCACGCCCAGCGACGCCAGGGCCCCCGCGCCCACCAGCAGCGCCGGGTGCTGCACCCGGTGCCGGCCCAGGGTGTAGAGGCCCGTCAGGCCGCTGATCACCGTCACGAGGTACAGGCTCGTATCGGCGCCGAAGCCGATGAACGCGGCGGCGACCGTGAGCAGGGCCACCTCCGGCCGTGCACGGCGCCACATCAGCGACGCGGAGGAGACCAGGACCGCTCCCGCCACCCATGGCGTCCCCGGCACCAGCGCCAGTTCCAGAACCGTGCACCCGGTGAGGGCGGCCCCGGTGACCCAGGGGTAGGCGGGGGAGGCCACCGCGCGGCGCGCGGCTTCGACGAGCACGTTCATGGCCCCGATTCTCGCGGGAGCGGGGCGGCGCGCGCGTCGGAGCACGGGTTGATCCGCGGGCGCTCCCTCATGCCACGGGTTGAGCGTCAGGACCGGACTCACGTGTGACGCCCAGGAGTTCGGGCGTTCCTAGCCTCGACCGCATGATCGAGCGGAGTGGGACGAGCGTCGTACGGGCGGGGCGCGCGGCGCTCGGCGGCGGGGTGGCGGCTCCGGCCGGTGAGCGGCCCCGGCCCGTCCCGACCGTGCGCCCGGTGGCCCGGCGCTCGGGCCGGCTCCGCGCCACCTCGTCCCTCAAGGAGAACCCGTGCACCGCACGCTCGTCGTCACCAACGACTTCCCGCCCCGGCAGGGCGGCATAGAGACGTTCGTGAAAGCCATGACGGACCGGTTCCCGCCCCACCGGGTCGTCGTGTACACCTCGGCGGAGGCGGGCGCCGCCGCGCACGACGCCGGCCTGCCGTACCGCGTCGTCCGCGACCGCACCCGGATGCTGCTGCCCACGCCTCGGGTGACCGCCCGGGCCGTCGCGCTCGCCCGGGAGCACGGCTGCGACAGCGTCTGGTTCGGGGCCGCCGCCCCGCTCGGGCTCATGGCCGGCCGGCTGCGGCGCGACGCCGGGGTGCGGCGGCTGGTCGCCACGACGCACGGCCACGAGGTGTGGTGGGCCCGCACGCCCGGTGCCCGAGCCCTGCTGCGGCGCATCGGCGCGGGGGTGGACGTCGTCACGTACCTGGGCGCGAGCACCCGTGCGCCCATCGGGGCGGCGCTCGGTCCGGACGCCCCGCTCGCGCGGCTCGTCCCCGGCGTGGACACCGGGGTGTTCCGGCCGGGCGGCGACCCCGGCCCCGTACGCCGCCGCTACGGGCTCGGCGACGCGCCCGTCGTCCTGTGCGCCGCCCGCCTGGTCGCCCGCAAGGGCCAGGACACACTGATCCGGGCTCTGCCGAGGCTCCGGGGGAGGGTGCCGGGCGCCCGCTTGCTGCTCGTCGGTTCGGGCCCGTACGAAGGGCGGCTGCGCCGCCTGGCCGCCGAACACGGCGTGACGGGCGCGGTGGTCTTCGCGGGCGGGCACCCGCACGCCGAGCTGCCGTCGTTCTACGCCGCCGCCGACGTCTTCGCGATGCCCTGCCGAACCCGGAAGCGGGGTCTGGAGGTGGAGGGCCTCGGCATCGTGTACCTGGAGGCGGCCGCCACCGGCCTGCCGGTCCTCGTGGGCGACTCGGGCGGCGCGCCCGACACCGTACGGGACGGCGAGACCGGCCATGTCGTCGACGGCCGGGACGCCGGGGCGGTCGCCGACCGGCTGGTGGACCTGCTGACGGACCGCCGGGCCTCCCGGCTGATGGGGGAGAAGGGCCGTCACTGGGTCGCTCACACCTGGACGTGGGACCGGACGTACGACGCGCTCTGCGGACTGCTGGCAGGCGGCGGACGGCCTCAGTGACGGAGCAACTGGTGGACGAAGTCCCCCTGGACCTCACCGGGGTTCGAGGGCGGACTTCGTCTGCTGGGTTCGGGACGGATTCGGGTGGACACGATCCCGCCGGTGGCCCGGCCGACCCTGCCGTGTCCGGTGGGCCGTCCGGCCCGGCTTCGGGAGGCGGTGACGCGGGTCCGCTACCGCCCGCCGAGCCGGCGCAGCGCCTCCGGGGCTTCCTCCACGCTGTCGACGAGCGCGATGCGCGGTTCCATGGAGCGGCCCGCGGCGAGGGCCCTCAGCAGCGGCCAGGCGGGAAGGTGCTCGGTCCAGTGGGTGCGGTTGACCAGGACCATGGGGGTCGGTTCGCCGCGGGACTCGTAGTAGTTGGGGGTGGCGTTGTCGAAGATCTCCTGCACGGTGCCGGCGGCGCCGGGGAGGAAGACCACACCCGCGTCGCAGCGGGCCAGCAGACCGTCCTCGCGGGTGGCGTTCGCGAAGTACTTGGCTATGTGGGACGCGAAGGCGTTCGGCGGCTCGTGGCCGTAGAACCAGGTGGGGATGCCCACCGAGTCGCCGCCCTCCGGCCAGCGGGACCGCACCTCGAAAGCCACCCGCGCCCAGTCGCCCACCGACGGCACGAACGACGGCTCCTTGCCGAGCAGCAGCAGCGCCTCCTCCAGCATGGCGTCGTCATGGGGCGCGGCGTACGCGCCCAGATTGGCCGCCTCCATCGCGCCGGGCCCGCCGCCCGTCGCGACGGTCAGCCCGGCGCGGGCGAGGCTCCGGCCGAGGCGGGCGGCACCGGCGTACGCGTCCGTGCCGCGGGCCATGGCGTGCCCGCCCATCACGCCGACCACGCGCGCCCCGGCGAGGTGTTCGTCCAGCGCGTCGGAGAGGGCGTCGTCGTGCACGGCGCGCAGCATCGACCCGAAGATGTCGCCGTCCGCCTTCGTCCGCTGGAACCAGGCGTACGCCAGGGCGTCCGGTGTCCGCTCGTAGCCCTGCTCGGCGAGGCCGGCGAACAGCTCGTCGGGGGAGTAGAGCAGTCCCCGGTACGGGTCGAACGGCAGGTCCGGTACGGGCGGGAAGACCAGCGCCCCCTCCGCGCGCACCTTCGCGGCCGCGTCGGGCTCCATCCGGCAGCCGAGGAAGACGGCACCCGTCACCGGAAGGGCGAGCAACGAGCTCGAACGCCCCGTCAGGTCGACGGACTGGAGGCGGTACCCGACGAGACTGCCGCGAGCGGCCACCTCGTCGAACTCCTGGAGCGTCTCGATCTCTCGGTCGTGGCCGTGCCGGGGTGTGTGCGCCATGCCGCCACGATAGCCATACCCGCCCGGCCCCCGGCCGGAGGTCCTACCGCCGCAGCGGCAGGGCCGCCAGTTCCGCCACCGCCCACGTCAGCGGGGCGAACACCACCAGCAGCGCCAGGGCGCGCAGGGCCACGGCGGCCCGGAGCATCGAGGCCGAGGCGCCCAGCCGCAGCAGTGCGTCCTTCGTGGTGACGCGGGTCTGCCGGGACTCCAGCGCCGCGGTCAGCAGCGTCGCCGTGGTGCACGTCATGACCAGCGCCGCGCCCAGCCCCGTCAGCGGGCCGAACGGATGGGCACCGGCCCGTTCGTACAGCGTGGTCACCCCGATGGTCGCCGAGGCCACCGCGCACGCCACGCCCAGCGGGCGGCCGATGCGCCGCGCCTCGTCCATCAGCGCGCGCCCCGCGAGCAGCCGGGTCACGCCCGGGCGGAACGTCTGGAGCAGCCGTCCGGTCAGGTGCGTGAGGCCCGGCCCGGCGACGGCGAGACCCACCGCGGTGAGCGCCCAGCCCGCGAGGACGCCCGCCGGGCCGCCACCGAAGCCGCCCGGCAGCGGCAGGGCCGCCGCACCACCGCCTCCGCCCCGGGAGGCGTACGTCTCGACCGCCACGCCCAGCGCGATCAGGGCCACGCCCCACGGCAGCCCGGTCGGCGCCGTCGCCGGGGCGGACTCGGCGGTGTCCGGGTCGTCGTCCAGGACCGCCTTGCGGCGCGGCCGCAGGGTCAGGGCGGCGGCTGCGGAGGCGACGACCGGCACGATCGCCAGCAGCGTCAGCGCCGCCGCGAGCGGTAGCGGCCGGCCGGCCCCGAGCAGCTCGGCGGACGCCCCGTCGAACGGCAGGCCCGTGAGGTCACCGCGCAGGTGCAGGAAGACCAGCAGCGCGACCATGGAGCCGAGCGTGCAGGACACGGCGGTCGACGCGGCGGCGACGGCGGCGAGCCGGGCGGGGCCGAGGCCGATCGCCGACAGTCCGGGGCGTGGCCGGGTGGCCGGGTCGGTACGGGCGACGGCGACCGCGAAGTGCACGGTCGCGGCGAGCGGCAGCGCGCACCAGGCCAGCCGGGCCAGGGCCGCCTGCGACTCGCCGGGGTGCCCGACCGCGTACCCCAGGGTGCACAGCAGCAGGAAGCCGACCCCGGCCGACGCGGCCGCGACGAGCAGCCGGCGCAGCAGCACCAGGGGGTGGGCGCCGCGGGCTAGACGGAGAGCGAGCACGCGTCGCGGCCCTCCGCCCCGTTGAGCTGTACGGAGTTGACGCGCCGCCCGTCGAGCAGGTGCGCCGTGCGGTCGGCGAGCGCCGCCACCTCCGGGTCGTGCGTGGCGAGCAGGACGGTGATGCGGTGCGAGCGGGCGGCGGCCGTCAGGGTGCGCAGCACCTGGGCGCCGTCGGCGCGGTGCAGGGGCGCGGTCGGTTCGTCGGCGAACAGCAGCGACGGCATGGTCACCAGGGCGCGGGCGATGGCGACGCGCTGGCGCTGGGCCTGGAGGAGGGCGCGCGGCCGGGTGCGCGCGCAGTCGCCGGCGTCGAGCCGCTCCAGCCAGTCGAGGGCGGCGGCCTTGGCGGCGCGGCGGGAAGTGCCGCGCAGCATCAGCGGCAGGGCGACGTTCTCCCAGGCGGTGAGTTCGGGGACGAGGTCCGGCTCGGGGCCGATCCAGCCGAACCGGTCACGGCGCAGCCGCTCGCGCTGGAGCGGGGTCATGGTGTGGACGGGGGCGCTGTTGAACCAGACCTCACCCTCGCGGGGGACGAGCCGGCCGGACAGGCAGCGCAGCAGTGTCGTCTTGCCGCTTCCGCGCGGCCCGCTGACCGCGAGGATCTCGCCCTCGCGCACGCCGAGGGAGACACCTTGAAGCGCGGGGGAGCCGTTGTGGGAGTGGTGCAGGGCGCGTGCCCAGAGCACGTCGTTGTCCGGCGGGGCCACCATGGCGTACACCTCGGTATCGGTTCTGATGTGTCGTTTCCCCGTACGTTGTTCCCCCGTACGGCGGAACGATGGTAGGGCGGATCGGTCACAGGAACCGTAGGGAGTGCCGAGCCGGGTGTCAGGACAGCACACGGCCCGGGTCCGCCCATCTCACTCGGATGGGGCATGACCCGGGCCGCGTTCAGCCTACGATCGGACGATCACGTCGAGGGTTACAGCTTCGTCCAGGCCTCGGTGAGGGTGGCCCGGAGGATCTGCTCGATCTCGTCGAACGTGGACTGGTCGGACACCAGCGGCGGCGCCAGCTGGACGACCGGGTCGCCGCGGTCGTCGGCACGGCAGTACAGGCCGTTGTCGAACAGCGCCTTGGAGAGGAACCCGTACAGGACGCGCTCGGTCTCGTCGTCGTTGAACGACTCCTTGGTCACCTTGTCCTTGACGAGCTCGATGCCGTAGAAGTAGCCGTTGCCGCGGACGTCGCCGACGATCGGGAGGTCGTGCAGCTTCTCCAGCGTGGCGCGGAAGTTGCCCTCGTTGTCCAGGACGTGCTGGTTGAGGTTCTCGCGCTCGAAGATGTCGAGGTTGGCGAGGCCCACGGCCGCGGAGACCGGGTGGCCACCGAAGGTGTAGCCGTGCAGGAAGGTGTTGTCACCCTTGTAGAACGGCTCCGCCAGGCGGTCGGAGATGATGCACGCGCCGATCGGGGAGTAGCCCGAGGTCATGCCCTTGGCACAGGTGATCATGTCCGGTACGTAGTCGAACTTGTCGCACGCGAACATCGTGCCGAGGCGGCCGAAGGCGCAGATGACCTCGTCGGAGACGAGCAGCACGTCGTACTGGTCGCAGATCTCGCGCACGCGCTGGAAGTATCCGGGCGGCGGCGGGAAGCAGCCACCGGCGTTCTGGACCGGCTCCAGGAAGACCGCGGCGACGGTCTCCGGGCCCTCCATGAGGATCTGCTGCTCGATCTGGTCGGCGCACCAGCGGCCGTAGGCCTCCGGGTCGTCGCCGAAGATCGGGGCGCGGTAGATGTTGGTGTTGACCACCTTGTGCGCGCCGGGGACCAGCGGCTCGAAGGGGGCCTTCAGGCCCGGCAGGCCGGTGATGGACAGCGCGCCCTGCGGGGTGCCGTGGTAGGCGACCGCGCGGGAGATGACCTTGTGCTTGGTCGGCTTGCCCACCAGCTTGAAGTACTGCTTGGCCAGCTTCCAGGCGGTCTCGACCGCCTCGCCGCCACCGGTGGTGAAGAAGACCTTGTTCAGGTCGCCGGGGGCGTGGTGCGCGAGGCGCTCGGCCAGCTCGACGGCCTTCGGGTGGGCGTAGGACCACACCGGGAAGAAGGCGAGCTCCTGTGCCTGCTTGTAGGCGGTCTCGGCGAGCTCGGTCCGGCCGTGGCCGGCCTGGACCACGAACAGGCCGGCGAGGCCGTCGAGGTAGCGCTTGCCCTTGTCGTCGAAGATGTAGGTGCCCTCGCCGCGAACGATGGTCGGGACGGGGCTGTTCTCGTACGACGACATGCGGGTGAAGTGCATCCACAGGTGGTCGTAGGCGGTCTTGGAGAGGTCCTTGCTCACGGCTATCGGGTTCCCCACATATAGGTCTGCTTCTTGAGCTTGAGGTAGACGAAGCTCTCGGTGGAGCGCACGCCGGGGAGTGTGCGGATGCGCTTGTTGATCACATCCAGGAGGTGGTCGTCGTCCTCGCAGACGATCTCCACCATCAGGTCGAAGGAGCCGGCGGTCATCACGACGTACTCGCATTCGGCCATGGCCGTCACCGCGTCCGCCACCTGCTCCACGTCGCCCTCGACGTTGATCCCGACCATCGCCTGACGGCGGAAGCCGACGGTGAGGGGGTCGGTGACGGCGACGATCTGCATGACGCCCTGATCGAGGAGCTTCTGGACGCGCTGGCGCACGGCCGCTTCGGACAGGCCCACGGCCTTGCCGATGGCGGCGTACGGACGGCGTCCGTCCTCCTGGAGCTGTTCGATGATCGCCAGGGAGACGGCGTCGATCGTCGGTGACGATCCGTTCCCGGCCCTGGGGTCTGCGCTTCGACTGGCCACGTCTTCACTCTGCACCGAGTCTCGTCACTCGCGCAACCCCAGATCGAGGAAATTCGTTGTTCTGGAGATCGAATCCCACTGAATCCGAAGTTCTGGAGCGTCAGGCCTGTCGGAATCGTCGCCTCAGCGATTAAGGTGGGGCTGTCCAGTACTTGGACACTGGGTTACCGAGCACCACGAGACCGACAGGAGGGGTGGCAAGTGACCACCGAGCTGCGTCGTCTGCGCAACTACATCAACGGGGAGTTCCGGGACGCCGCCGACGGACGGACCATCGACGTGGTCAACCCGGCCACCGGCGAGGTGTACGCCACTTCTCCGCTCTCCGGCCAGGCCGACGTCGACGCCGCCATGGAGGCCGCCGCGGCCGCCTTCCCCGCCTGGCGCGACACCACGCCGGCCGAGCGCCAGAAGGTGCTTCTGAAGATCGCCGACGCCTTCGAGGAGCGGGCCGAGGACCTCATCGCGGCCGAGTCGGAGAACACCGGCAAGCCGATCGAGCTCACCCGCACCGAAGAGGTCCCCCCGATGGTGGACCAGATCCGGTTCTTCGCGGGCGCCGCGCGGATGCTGGAGGGCAAGTCCGCCGGTGAGTACATGGAGGGTCTGACCTCCATCATCCGCCGTGAGCCGGTCGGCGTCTGCGCCCAGGTCGCGCCGTGGAACTACCCGATGATGATGGCCGTGTGGAAGTTCGCCCCGGCGCTCGCCGCGGGCAACACGGTTGTCCTCAAGCCCTCGGACACCACCCCGGCCTCCACCGTGCTGATCGCCGAGATCATCGGCTCGATCGTCCCCAAGGGCGTCTTCAACGTCATCTGCGGCGACCGTGAGACCGGCCGCGCCATGGTCGAGCACCCGACCCCCGCGATGGCCTCCATCACCGGCTCCGTACGCGCCGGCATGCAGGTCGCCGAGTCCGCCGCCAAGGACGTCAAGCGCGTCCACCTGGAGCTGGGCGGCAAGGCGCCGGTCGTCGTCTTCGAGGACACCGACATCGCCAAGGCCGTCGAGGACATCTCGGTCGCCGGCTTCTTCAACGCCGGCCAGGACTGCACCGCCGCCACGCGCGTGCTCGTCCACGAGTCCATCCACGACGAGTTCGTGGCCGCGCTGGCCAAGGCCGCGTCCGAGACCAAGACCGGTCAGCCGGACGACGCGGACGTGCTGTACGGCCCGCTCAACAACGCCAACCAGCTGGGGCAGGTCAGCGGCTTCATCGACCGCCTCCCCGCCCACGCCAAGGTCGAGGCGGGCGGCCACCGGGTCGGCGACAAGGGCTACTTCTACGCCCCGACCGTCGTCTCCGGCCTCAAGCAGGACGACGAGATCGTTCAGAACGAGGTCTTCGGCCCCGTCATCACCGTCCAGTCGTTCCGCGACGAGGAGCAGGCGCTGGAGTACGCCAACGGCGTCGAGTACGCCCTGGCCTCCTCCGTCTGGACCAAGGACCACGCCCGCGCGATGCGCATGTCCAAGGCGCTGGACTTCGGCTGCGTCTGGATCAACACCCACATCCCGCTGGTCGCGGAGATGCCGCACGGTGGCTTCAAGAAGTCCGGCTACGGCAAGGACCTCTCGGCGTACGGCTTCGAGGACTACACGCGCGTCAAGCACGTGATGACCTCGCTGGGCTGACACACCGGCCGTGCGGCGGGCGGACCGGGGCACGGCCCCGGCCCGCCCGCCGCCTTTTCCGGGGCGTATGACGGCCTCGCCGACGGGTACCCGACGGCCATGAACGACAAGACCCCCCAGGAACGCGCCCGCAAGCGCAGCGAAGAAGAGCCCGGAGCCCACTCGGGCGCCGAGCGCCAGGCCGGCCGCCGCACCGTTCCCGGCACGGCGAGCGCCGCGGAGGGCTACCGCCCCGGAGAGGGCACCGAGGGCGGCGAACCGCTCAAGGGAGTGGAGGCCGACGAGGACGACACCCAGTAGCGCCCAGGCCCCGAACGGTCACGGCTGTAAGCGTTCAGATCCTTGTGGCAGGCGTCCTCCGGCCGGTCCGCCCGGTCCACCCGGTCGACATGGACCCGCGCGGAGGGCGGAGGAGCGCGTTACCGGGGGCCCGGTAAAGCGCGCGTAAACCCGGGCGTACGCTGCGGATATGAGCGAGACCCGCGCCCTACTGCGGCGCATACGTGTGTGGTTGGTGGTTTTCATCGTCTGTCTGGTGCTGAGCGGGGCGACGGCCTTCCCGCTCGTCACCGAACTGCACCTCGCCGAGGACGCCCTGAAGGGCTGGGCGTCCCCCGTCGCCGATGCCTTCCCGGGTCTCCAGGAGTGGATCACGCGCGTACGCACCGGCCTCGACACCGCCGACGAGCACTACCCGTTCCTGCTGTACGGGACCGACTGGCTCGCCTTCGCGCACCTCGTCATCGCGGTGGCCTTCTACGGCCCGTACCGGGATCCCGTACGCAACATCTGGGTGATCGACTTCGGCATGATCGCCTGCGCCGGGATCATCCCGCTCGCGCTGATCTGCGGCCCCATCCGGGGCATCCCCTTCTGGTGGTCGGTGATCGACATGTCCTTCGGGGTCTTCGGAGTGATCCCGCTGCTCGTCGTACGCCGCATGATCAAGCGCCTGGAGGCGCTGACCGCGCCGGTGCTCAGCGCGCGAACGCTGCCCGTATGATCCGCTGATCCGCCCGGCGGGTTCATCCCCTTGCCCTTCGCGTCGGTGGAGTTCACCGAGTGCACCAGGGTGCGGGAGAGGTTTTCGGTGGCCGCGAGCACGGTGTTGCAGCCCCAGCGGCCGCCGGTCCTCAACCACAGGACGCGGCCGTCCCCGGCCTCGTACCGCTGGAGCCCCACGCCCGTCGACGCGCCCGCTCACCCGGGCCGACCAGCCCGTGACCGCCCACCGAACCCGTGGGCGCCCGACTGCGCCGATCACGGCTTACGGGCCACCGCGCCGAACTGGGCCACCTCCGCGGCCGCCGCGAACCGCCAGGCCGCGCACGACACGATGCCCGGCTCCAGGACCTCCAGGCCGTCCAGGAACGACGCGAACTCGTCACGGCTGCGCGCGGTGATCGGCGGCGTGGCGTTCTTGTTCCAGAACTCCATCGCCTCCGCGTTGCCCTCGCCGCCCAGCTCCAGGGTCGGGTGGGTCAGCGCCAGGTAGCTGCCGGACGGAACCGCCGCCATCAGCGTCCGTACGATCGCACGCGCCTCGTCCGTGTCCAGGACGAAGTTGAGGATGCCCAGCATCATCACCGCGACCGGCCGATCGAGATCCAGGATGGGCCGGACCGCCTCCACGATCCGCTCCGGCCGGTGCGCGTCCGCGTCGATGTACTCGGTCACGCCCTCCGGGGAACCGGTGAGCAGCGCGCGGGCGTGGGTGAGGACGATCGGGTCGTTGTCGACGTACACGATCCGCGCGTCCGGCGCGATGCGCTGCGCGACCTCGTGGGTGTTGTCGGCGGTCGGCAGGCCCGTGCCGATGTCCAGGAACTGCCGTACGCCCGCCTCGCCCGCCAGGTACGTCACGGCCCGGCCGAGGAACGCCCGGTCGGCGCGGGCGACTTCGCCGATGCTCGGGTACATCGCGACGACCTGGTCGCCGACCGCGCGGTCGACGGGGTAGTTGTCCTTGCCGCCGAGCCAGTAGTTCCAGACGCGGGCGTTGTGCGCGATGTCGGCGCGGATCCTGTCGGTCATCTCCCCGTCCCCCTCAGTACGGCGCTCAGCGCGTCCACACGATTGGTGGTGATCGAGTCCACCCCGTCGGCGATCAGCCTGCGCATGGACCTGCGCGTGTCGGCCGTCCACGCGGAGACGAGCAGCCCTTCCCGGTGGACCCGATCCGTCAGAGCCCGACCGACCAGCCCGAAGCGGTAGTTGAGCCAGCGCGGCGCGACCGCCTCCAGCAGCACCGGGCGGGGCGGGGCCAGGGTCGTCCAGGTCAGGGCGATCTCGGCGCCGGGGTCGGCGGCCCGGACGAGCAGCATCGCGGCCGCGCTGGAGCAGTAGTACACGCGGTCGCCCGCGCCGCACTCGCGGACGGTGCCGACGATGGTGCGCACCGACGCCGCCGTGGCGCCCGGCAGGTCGATCATCACCCGGTGCCCGCCCACCGCGTCCAGCGCCTCGGCCAGAGTCGGCACGCCTTCCTCGCCGGTCAGCGCCCGCAGCTCGTCCAGCGTGACGTGCGCGACCGGCCGGTCGACGCCCCACAGGCGCTTCAGCGACTCGTCGTGGAGGAGCACCGGGACGCCGTCCCGCGTGAGCCGTACGTCGATCTCGACCGCGTCCGCCCCGCGCGCGATCGCCGAACGGAGCGACGCCGAGGTGTTCTCGCGGACGCGGTACGGGTCGCCCCGGTGCGCCACCACGGTGACGGGGCGCATCAGCGGCGGAGCCACTCGGTGGTGTAGCTGTCGATCTCGGCGGCGATCCTGGCCTTGCCGGCCGGGTCGAGGAACGACGCCTCCACCGCGTTCTTGGCCAGCTCGGCGACGCCCCGCTCGTCCAGCTCCAGCAGACGGGCGGCGACCCCGTACTCGTTGTTGAGGTCGGTGCCGAACATCGGCGGGTCGTCGGAGTTGATGGTCACCAGCACCCCGGCGGCGACCATCTCCTTGACCGGGTGCTCGTCGATGTCCAGGACCGCCCGGGTGGCGATGTTGGAGGTTGGGCACACCTCCAGGGCGATGCGGTGCTCGGCGAGGTGCGCCAGCAGCTTCGGGTCCCTGGTGGAGCTCGTGCCGTGGCCGATGCGCTCGGCGCGCAGGTCGGTCAGGGCGTCCCACACGGTCTGCGGGCCGGTCGTCTCGCCGGCGTGCGGCACGGAGTGCAGTCCGGCGGCGATCGCCCGGTCGAAGTAGGGCTTGAACTGCGGGCGCGGTACGCCGATCTCCGGACCGCCCAGCCCGAACGACACCAGTCCCTCGGGCCGCAGGTCCACCGCCAGCCGAGCGGTCTCCTCCGCCGCCTCCAGCCCGGCCTCGCCGGGGATGTCGAAGCACCAGCGCAGGATGACGCCGAGTTCGGTCTCGGCGGCGAGGCGGGCGTCCTCGATGGCGGCCATGAACGCCTTCTCGTCGATGCCGCGCCGAGTGGAGCTGAACGGAGTGACGGTCAGTTCCGCGTACCGGATGTTCTGCCGGGCCATGTCGCGGGCGACCTCGTACGTCAGCAGCCGGACGTCCTCCGGCGTCCTGATCAGATCCACCACCGACAGGTACACCTCGATGAAGTGCGCGAAGTCGGTGAAGGTGAAGTAGTCGACCAGCGCCTCGGGATCGGTGGGGACCTTCGAGTCGGGGTGGCGGGCGGCCAGCTCGGCGACGATCCGCGGCGAGGCCGAGCCGACGTGGTGGACGTGCAGTTCCGCCTTGGGAAGCCCCGCGATGAAGGGGTGCAGATCGGTCATCGGTCCTCCGTGTGCGGTCGCTCGCCGGGCTGGTCAGGGATCATCGTAGGGCGGCCGTTAGCATGAGTGGACACGATGGGGGAGGGCCCGTGCCAGACAAGAGCGATCCGAACGATCCGTGGGCTCCGCCGGAGAGTAGGCCGCCCCAGGCCCCGGCCGAACCGTCGCCCTACACGCCGCCGTCGCCGGCGCCGGGAGTGCACGACCAGCCGACGATGACGTCGGTACCGGGCGCCGACCTGCCGCCGCCCCCGATAGCCCCGGGCGGCCCCGCACAGCCCTCACCGGGCCTGTACGGCTACCCCGCCCCCACCCCGCCGACCGGGGCGTACGGCTACCCCGGATACCCCGGGTACAGCGCCTACGGCCAGCTCGGCTGGCAGCAGTCCCCGGCCAACGGCATGGGCATCACCGCCCTCGTACTCGGCATCATCTCGGTGGTCGTCTTCTGCCTGTACGGCCTGGGCATCGTCCTCGGCATCCTGGCGCTGATCTTCGGCATCATCGGCCGCAAGAAGGCCCAGCGCGGTGAGGCGAACAACCACGGCATGGCACTCGCCGGGATCATCCTGGGCGCGGTGGGCATCGTGGTCGGCGGCGCGTTCCTGGCGTTCATGATCTGGGTGATCGCGACCGAGGAAGGCCGGGCCAACTACGAGGACGAGTACGGCCACGACCCCTTCGACACGTCGCTGGTGATCACGCCCCACCACTGACGCACCGGGGCCCCGCCCGAAACCCGTTTCGTCTGCGCACCCGGCGTCCCGCCGGCGGGGACGACCCCGGCACCGGCCCGCACCCGGCGTCCGGCCGGGGGTGGGGCCGTGCAGGGTCGTCCCCGCAGAGCTTGGGGGAGGCGTCGGAAGGGCTCCCCATCCGACGAACCCAAGGCCGCCGGCCTCGAGGAGACGAGCCCGGAGGGGCCCGGCACCCCACCCATCGGCGGTGACCGCCCCGGCCCCGGGCGAACCGGGCCCCACCGGCGGCAACCGCACCGGGCCCTGGGGCGCCGCCCCGGCCACGCCGCCCGCACCCGCACCCGGCCCCGGTGCACCACCCCGGCCGCCTCGAACCCGCACCCGCACGGCTTCGCAGCACGAGAACCGCAGCCCGCCACCACCGCACCCGCACACCCACCCAGGGAAAACCGCCCCCACCCCCTCAGCCGGCCCGCGCCGCCCCCTCAGCCCCCCGCCACCCCCCGAAGCGTGCCCCGCGCCTCCATCAGGGCGAAGCCCAGGAGGTTCAGGCCCCGCCAGCGGGCCGGGTCGTGAGCGCGCTCGTCGTGGGCGGCGAGGCCGATGCCCCAGACGCGGTCCATGGGGCTGGCCTCCACCAGGACCCGGTCGCCCGTGGACAGCAGGAACGCCCGCAGCTGCGGGTCCGCGGCGAACTTGTGCTCGCTGCCCGCCACCACGATGCCGAACCGCTCCCGCTTCCATATCGCCTCGTCGAAGCCGCGCACCAGCCGGCCCGCCTTCTTCGCCAGCGCCGGGTTCGGCGCCTCGATGGCCTGCCGCTCGGCGTCCGCGTCGCCGAAGAGCCGGGCCTTGGCCGCCATCATCCAGTGCTCCGCCGTCGCGTACTCCACGCCGTCGACCGTGAACGGCGACGGCCACCACTGGCTCAGACAGCTCGCCCCGACCGTCCCGTCCCGCCTCGGCGTGTGTCCCCAGAAGTGCAGAAACTTGACGCGCTCACCCTTGCTGACCTGCTCGATCAGCTCGTGGATCTTCTCCATGCACGCCAGTCTGGCAGTCGCCACTGACACTCCGTACGGAGATACCAGCGCCCACCCGACACATGGTCGACCGATTCCGTCGCGTAACCAAAAGGCAACAACGGAATCCCTTGTTGCCTGCTATCTCCTCTGTCAGGATCGGCACTCAATTCGAGCCGGGACAACGGAGAGCGTCACATGGGCAACTCCTTCCAGGGACTCGACCGCTTCGCGGCCGGGGCGCAGTACATCGGCGGGCGGCTGCGGCCCGGTACCTCGGGGCGCGGACACACCGTCGTCGACCCCGCGACCGGCGAGGACGTCCTCACGTACGCACTCGCCGGAACCGCCGACGTGGACGCGGCCGTCGCCGCCGCCCGCGACGCGCTGCCCGGCTGGGCGGGCGCGACACCGGCCGAACGCTCCGACGCCATGCACCGGTTCGCCGCCCAACTGGCGGAACGCGCCGAGGACTTCGCGCACGCCGAATCCCTGCAGTGCGGCAAACCCATCAAGCTGACGCGCGAGTTCGACGTGCCCGGCACCGTCGACAACACCGCCTTCTTCGCGGGGGCCGCCCGCCACCTCCAGGGCCAGTCGGCCGGCGAGTACAGCGGCGACCACACCTCGTACGTCCGCCGCGAACCCATCGGCGTCGTCGGCTCCATCGCGCCCTGGAACTACCCCCTCCAGATGGCCGCCTGGAAGGTCCTCCCGGCCATCGCCGCGGGGAACACGATCGTCCTCAAGCCCGCGGAGCTCACCCCGCTGACCTCGCTGATGTTCGCGCAGGCCGCGACCGACGCGGGCATTCCCGACGGTGTCGTCAACATCGTCACCGGCGCCGGGAAGGACGCCGGGGAGCACCTCGTCGGGCACCCGGACGTCGCCATGACGTCCTTCACCGGCTCCACCGCCGTAGGAAAGCGCGTCGCGGGGATCGCCACATCCACCGTCAAGCGCCTCCACCTGGAACTCGGCGGCAAGGCACCCTTCGTCGTCTTCGACGACGCCGACCTGGAGGCCGCCGTCCACGGCGCGGTCGCCGGCGCCCTGATCAACACCGGCCAGGACTGCACCGCCGCCACCCGGGCGTACGTCCAGCGCCCGCTGTACGACGCCTTCGTCTCAGGCGTCGCCGACCTGATGGCGAGCGTCCGCATCGGCGACCCCTTCCAGGAGGACACCGACCTCGGCCCGCTCATCAGCCACGCCCAGCGCGACCGCGTCGCCGCCTTCGTCGACCGCGCCCGCGCGTACGCCACCGTCGTCACCGGCGGTGTGGCGCCCCACAACGACGGCGCCTACTACCGCCCCACCCTGATCACCGGCGCGCCGCAGGACAGCGAGATCGTCCAGGCCGAGATCTTCGGCCCCGTCCTCGTCGTCCTGCCCTTCGACAGCGACGAGGAGGGCCTGGCCCTCGCCAACGACACCCCCTACGGCCTCGCCGCCTCCGCCTGGACCCGCGACGTCTACCGCGCCGGCCGCGCCACTCGCGAGATCAAGGCGGGCTGTGTCTGGGTCAACGACCACATCCCGATCATCAGCGAGATGCCGCACGGCGGCTACAAGGCGTCCGGCTTTGGAAAGGACATGTCAACCTACTCCTTCGAGGAGTACACGCAGGTCAAGCATGTGATGTACGACAACACGGCGGTCGCCCGGAAGGACTGGCACCGCACGATCTTCGGGGACCGATAGCCCGTAACGGCCCGCACCGAAAGGCACAGCGCATGGAGCAGTACGAGCCCGACAGCCTGTCAGCGGCCCAGGTCGCCGCGATGCGGCGCAGCCTGAGCAACGGCAGGGGAGCCCTCACCCGCCGTTCCATGCTGCGCGCCACGGGCGTCGGCGCGCTCACGATCGGCGGCATCGCCTCCTTGAGCGCCTGTGGGATCCCGCCCGCCAAGCGGGAGGGCGACGGCCCCGCCTCCACCGACTTCTCGGCCAAGGAGAAGCGGCTCAGCTTCTCCAACTGGACCCAGTACATCGACATCAGTGAGGACGAGAAGCACCGCCCCACCCTGGAGGCGTTCACCAAGCGCACCGGGATCAAGGTCAAGTACACCGAGGACATCAACGACAACGTCGAGTTCTTCGGCAAGATCAAGCCGCAGCTCGCCGCCGGCCAGGACACCGGCCGCGACCTGATCTGCGTCACCGACTGGCTCGCCGCCCGCATCATCCGGCTCGGCTGGGCGCAGAAGCTCGACCCGGCCAACCTCCCCCACGCCTACGCGAACCTCTCCTCGCAGTTCCGCCGCCCCGACTGGGATCCGGGCCGCGCCTACTCGTACCCCTGGACCGGCATCTCCACGGTCATCGCGTACAACAAGAAGGCCACCGGCGGCCGCAAGGTCGACTCCGTCACCCAGCTCCTGGACGACCCCAAGCTCAAGGGGCGGGTCGCGTTCCTGTCGGAGATGCGCGACTCGGTTGGCATGACGCTCATCGACATGGGCAAGGACCCGGGGAAGTTCACCGACGCGGACTTCGACGCGGCGATCGGCCGCCTCCAGAAGGGCGTCGACACCCAGCAGATCCGCCGCTTCACCGGCAACGACTACACCGGCGACCTCGCCAAGGGCGACCTCGCCGCCTGCCTGGCCTGGGCCGGTGACGTCATCCAGCTCCAGGCCGACAACCCCGACATCCAGTTCGCGATCCCCAACGCCGGCTACATCACCTCCAGCGACAACCTCCTCGTCCCCGCCAAGGCCCGGCACAAGACGAACGCCGAGAAGCTCATCGACTACTACTACGAGCTCCCCAACGCGGCCCGGCTCGCCGCGTACATCAACTACGTCTGCCCGGTCGAGGGCGTACGCGACGAACTCAGCAGGATCGACCCCGCGCTGGCGTCGAACACCCTGATCCTCCCGGACAAGGCGATGGCCGCGAAGTCCCGCGCCTTCCGTTCCCTGAGCAGTGAGGAAGAGACGGCGTACGAGCAGAAGTTCGCCAAGCTCATCGGTGCCTGACCCCGCCGCCGTACACCCATCGACACCCCCTGGGATCGCAACCCATGACTGACACGAACACCGGTGGCGACGTCCGCCTCTCCGGCATCAGCAAGACGTACGGCTCCTTCACCGCCGTCCACCCCCTCGACCTGACCGTCCCGCAGGGCTCCTTCTTCGCCCTCCTCGGCGCCTCCGGCTGCGGCAAGACCACCACCCTGCGCATGATCGCCGGCCTGGAGGAGCCCACCACGGGCACCGTCTTCCTCGGCGACAAGGACGTCACCGACCTGCCCCCCTACAAGCGGCCCGTCAACACCGTCTTCCAGTCGTACGCCCTCTTCCCGCACCTGAACATCTACGAGAACATCGCCTTCGGCCTACGCCGCCGCGGCATCAAGTCGGTCAAGAAGCAGGTCGGCGACATGCTCGACCTCGTACAGCTCGGCGACAAGGCGGGGCACAAGCCGCACCAGCTCTCCGGCGGCCAGCAGCAGCGCGTCGCCGTCGCCCGCGCGCTCATCAACCACCCCCAGGTGCTGCTCCTCGACGAGCCGCTCGGCGCCCTCGACCTCAAGCTGCGCCGCCAGATGCAGCTGGAACTCAAGCGCATCCAGACCGAGGTCGGCATCACCTTCGTCCACGTCACCCACGACCAGGAGGAGGCCATGACCATGGCCGACACGGTCGCGGTGATGAACGGCGGCCGCGTCGAACAGCTCGGCGCGCCCGCCGACCTCTACGAGAACCCGAGCACCACCTTCGTCGCCAACTTCCTCGGTACGTCCAACCTCATCGAGGCCGAGGTGGTGGAGGCGGGTTCGGACATCACCGTCACGGCCGGCGGCGGCAAGCTGCGGCTGCCCGCCGACCGGTGCGGCGCCGACACCCGCACCGGCGGCAAGCTGCTCGTCGGCATCCGCCCGGAGAAGATCACGCTCGCTCACGCCGACGACGCGGGCGCGATCGGCACCGGGCGCAACAGGGTCACCGGCCGCATCGTCGACACCTCCTTCAACGGTGTCTCCACCCAGTACGTCGTCGACAGCCCCGCCGGCACCGCCCTCCAGGTGTACGAGCAGAACGTCGAGCGGGACTCCCGGCTGGTCCAGGGTGCCGAGGTCGTACTCCACTGGAACCCGGCGCACACCTTCGGCCTGGACGCCGCCCAGGACATCGACGCGGGCGTGGAAAAGGTGGAGGACGCCGCGTGACGATCACCGAAGCACCACCCGCACCGCCCGCATCGGACAAGCCGGCCGTACGGAAGACGGCCACGCGCACGCGGCTCGTCCCGTACTGGCTGCTCCTGCCCGGCATCCTCTGGCTGCTCGTCTTCTTCGCGCTGCCGATGGTCTACCAGGCCTCCACCTCCGTACAGACCGGCTCCCTGGAGCAGGGCTTCCAGGTCACCTGGCACTTCCCGACCTACTGGGAGGCCTTCACCGAGTACTGGCCGCAGTTCGTCCGGTCCCTGATGTACGCCGGCACCGCGACCTTCCTGTGCCTGCTGCTCGGCTACCCGCTCGCGTACCTCATCGCCTTCAAGGCGGGCCGCTGGCGCCATCTCCTCCTGGTCCTCGTCATCGCGCCGTTCTTCACCAGCTTCCTCATCCGTACGCTGGCGTGGAAGACGATCCTCGCGGACGGCGGCGCCGTCGTCGGCGCCCTGGACGCGCTGCACGTCCTGGACGTCACCAACTGGCTGGGCTGGACCCAGGGAGACCGGGTCCTGGCCACGCCCATGGCGGTGGTCTGCGGCCTCACGTACAACTTCCTGCCCTTCATGATCCTGCCGCTCTACACGTCCCTGGAGCGGATCGACGGCCGGCTGCACGAGGCGGCGAAGGACCTGTACGCGTCGCCCGCCACCACCTTCCGCAAGGTGACGTTCCCGCTGTCCATGCCGGGCGTCGTGTCGGGCACGCTGCTCACCTTCATCCCGGCGAGCGGCGACTACGTCAACGCCGAGCTGCTCGGCTCGACCGACACCAAGATGGTCGGCAACGTCATCCAGTCGCAGTTCCTGCGGGTGCTGGACTATCCGACGGCCGCCGCGCTGTCCTTCATCCTGATGGCCATCGTGCTGGTCATGGTCACCGTCTACATCCGCCGGGCCGGAACGGAGGACCTGGTCTGATGCGCTGGCTCCGCAAGAACCTCGTCGTCATCGCGGGTCTGCTGACCCTCGCGTACATGATCCTGCCGAACATCGTCGTGATGGTGTTCTCGTTCAACAAGCCGGCGGGGCGCTTCAACTACTCCTGGCGGGAGTTCTCCACCGACGCCTGGCGCGACCCGTGCGGCGTCGCCGACCTGTGCGGCTCGCTCGCGCTGTCGCTCCAGATCGCCGCCTGGGCGACGCTGGGCGCCACCCTGCTCGGCACCATGATCGCGTTCGCGCTCGTCCGCTACCGTTTCCGGGCCCGCGGCGCGATCAACTCGCTGATCTTCCTGCCGATGTCCATGCCCGAGGTCGTCATGGCCGCCTCCCTGCTCACCCTGTTCCTCAACATGGGCGCCGAGCTGGGGTTCTGGACGGTCCTCATCGCGCACATCATGTTCTGCCTGAGCTTCGTCGTGGTGGCGGTCAAGGCGCGCGTGATGTCCATGGACCCGCGCCTGGAGGAGGCCGCCCGCGACCTGTACGCGGGTCCCGTGCAGACCTTCCTGCGGGTCACCCTGCCCATCGCCGCCCCCGGCATCGCGGCCGGCGCACTGCTCGCCTTCGCCCTGTCGTTCGACGACTTCATCATCACCAACTTCAACGCGGGCTCCACCGTGACCTTCCCCATGTTCGTGTGGGGCTCGGCGCAGCGCGGCACGCCCGTACAGATCAACGTCATCGGCACGGCGATGTTCGTCATCGCGGTCCTGGTGGTCGTCGCCGGTCAGCTCGCGGCCGGCCGGCGCAAGCGCACAACCCTCTCGTGAGTCCCTGAAGGAGTTGGAAACCATGGCCCCAGCTGCCATGCGTACTGCTGCACAATCACTCTCGGACGCCCAGCCCGTCCCCTTCTGGCTGGAAGACCCGGGCAAGCCCGCCGCGCTGCCCGCCCTCACCGGCACCGAGCACTGCGACCTGCTCGTCGTCGGCGGCGGCTACAGCGGCCTGTGGACCGCGCTCCTCGCCAAGGAGCGGGACCCCGCGCGGGACGTCGTCCTCATCGAGGGCCGGGAGGCGGGCTGGGCCGCCTCCGGCCGCAACGGCGGCTTCTGCGCCGCCTCCCTCACCCATGGCTTCGGCAATGGCCTCGCCCGCTGGCCCGACGAGCTGGACACCCTCGAAGAGCTGGGCATCCGGAACCTCGACGCGATCGAGGCGGCGGTCTCCACGTACGGCATCGACTGCGACTTCGAACGCACCGGCGAGATCGACGTCGCCACCGAGCCCCACCAGCTGGCGGAGCTGACCGCCATGTACGAGGAGGCCGACCGCCTCGGCCTCGCCGGCGACCTGGAGCTCCTCGACCGGGACGGCGTGCGCGGCCAGGTCGACTCGCCCACCTTCCTGGGCGGGCTGTGGGACCGGCGAGGCGTCGCCATGCTGCACCCCGCCAAGCTCGCGTGGGGCCTCAAGCGGGCCTGTGCCGACCTCGGCGTACGCGTCTACGAGAACACCCGCGGCCTGGAACTCGCCCGCGCGGGCGCCGGGATGGCCGTACGCACGCCCTACGGGCGGGTTTTCGCCCGGCAGGTCGCGCTCGGCACCAACGTCTTCCCGTCACTCGTCAAGCGCGTGCGCGCCTACACCGTCCCCGTCTACGACTACGCCCTGATGACCGAGCCGCTGACGGACGACCAACTGGCGTCCATCGGCTGGAAGAACCGCCAGGGCCTCGGGGACAGCGCCAACCAGTTCCACTACTTCCGGCTCTCCGCCGACAACCGGATCCTGTGGGGCGGTTACGACGCCGTCTATCCGTTCGGCGGACGGGTCAGCCCCGAGCACGACCACCGGCCCGAGACGTACCTGAAGCTCGCCGAGCACTTCTTCCGCTGCTTCCCGCAACTGGAGGGTGTGCGGTTCAGCCACGCCTGGGGCGGCGCCATCGACACCTGCTCCCGCTTCTCGGCGTTCTTCGGCACGGCACACGGGGGGCGGGTGGCGTACGCGGCGGGCTTCACGGGGCTCGGTGTGGGCGCTACGCGGTTCGGGGCGGACGTGATGCTCGACCTGCTGTCGGGTGAGCGGACGGAGCGTACGGAGCTGGAGATGGTGCGCACCAAGCCACTGCCGTTCCCGCCGGAGCCGATCGCCTGGGCGGGCATCGGGCTCACCAAGTGGTCGCTGGCGCGGGCCGACGCCAACGGGGGCCGGCGGAACCTGTGGCTGAAGGCGATGGACCGGCTCGGTCTCGGCTTCGACAGCTGATCGTCATCCGGTTGCGCCGGGTGTGCGCCCCCGCCGAGCCGGTTCACCACCATGTCGGCGTCCCAGCCGCGTAATGATCCTCGCGGACCCCTCTCTCCCCGTGTGAACGCACTGCCCGCCGGGGCAGTCACAGACACGGACATGGAGGCAGGCGGCGATGACTGGTTCGGGGGCCAAGGCCGCGGTGGAGTGGCTGGCGGAGGTGGCGCCGGACCCCGACGCCTGCCGGTGGGAGTGGGAGCGCAACCCCCTCGGGGTCGCGCTCCTGCCGGCCGGCCGGCGCTGGGACGTGCTGATCACCCCGGCCGGGCTCGGCCACGCCACACTCGACGTCCTGTGCCGGCTCGTCGACCGCCCCGGCCCGGTGCTCGCCGACTTCGGCGACGCGCGCCTGGGCTTCTTCGTCCCCGTGGGCACCGCCGCGCGCTGGGTCGGCACCGGTATGCGGGCCGCCGGCCGCGGCACCTGGATCGTCGTTCCGTACCCGGGCCGGGTGACGGGTGCGGCCCGCTGGCTGGTGCTCCCGGACGGGCGGGGCACCCTGAACGACCCGGCGCTGCTGGAACTGGCGATGCACGAGGCGGCGGCGTACCTGGCGCGGTGGCGGCCCCATGAGGACCGCTGATGGGCTTCCGCCGTGCCTAGGCGGCTTCCCTCCGGACCTCGCGGGTGTCGAGGATGAGGGTGCCGTCGTGCTGCTCGTAGTGGGAGAGGGCGAGCCCGAGGCCGAAGAAGGTGGGGGCCCATTCCCCGACGAAGATTCCCCACCGGTCGGCGCGTGCCAGTCCGGTCCCGGGTTCCATGCTGAGGGATGCCATCCAGGTGGCGACGGAGAGGCCGATGGAGGCAAAGGCCGCCACATACGCGTGCTCGCTGCGCACACCCATCTGGTGAAGTTTCCGGATAACCATGGTGGCTCCTTTCGATGGCAGTACGCGACGAAGTGCCCAAACCTGGACAATTCATGCAGAAGGTTCGTATCGCGTACTGTGCACCAGCGCGTACGCGCCCCATCCGGAACCGCGCCCTATCCGGAGCGGCGCACCATCGGCAGCGGCGCCGCGCACAGGCACAGGCACACACTGGCCACCACGTCCAGCGGCCAGTGGTAGCCGCGCAGCACCAGCCCGACGCCCGTCGCCACCGTCAGCAGGATGGCGACGGGCAGCAGGCGCCGGTGGACCAGCAGAGCCGCACCGCAGTACGCCACCAGGGCGGTCGCCGTGTGCCCGGACGGGTAGTAGCCGGTCTCGGAGGTGAGTGGGCCGACCCGGTCCACGAGCAGTTTCAGTGGTACGACCAGGGCCGGTACCAGTGCCATGGCGAGCCCCGCGTACAGCGCCTGGGCGCGGCGGCCGCGCCACACCGCGTAGGCCATGGCGACGGCCAGGACCGGGAGGGCGACCTGCATGTTGCCCAGGTCGGCGAGGAGTTCGGTCAGCGGTTCGGGGCCCCGGCCCGCCAGGGAGCGGCTCGCGCGCCCGTCCAGACGGGCGAGGGGGCCGTGGGCGACGACCTGCCAGGTGATGACCGCGAAGAGGGCAGCGGCGAGGAGGGAGAGAAGAGCCGGCCGCCCCGGAACAGGGGGGGTGGTTCCGGGGCGGCCGCCTGGACCGGTGTGCCGCGCGCCCCGGGGGGTGTGGGGCGGGCGACCGTCCGATCGGTGAGGAGATCCGGAGCCAGAGGCTCCGGTGGTGTGCGCGAGGGCACGACCAGGACGAGGCTGGGGAGGCTCCGTCCCGGAGCCGCCCGCAGTTCCCTGCGGACGGGGTGTTTCTCTCATCTGCAGAAACCGTACGGCAGAGAATGGGGGGCCGACAGCCGGATCCCCATCCCGCCATCGGCCCCCCACGGCTTCTTCACAACCGGTCGCTGTGCGTCACACGCCCGCGAACGCGTTCTCGATGATGTCGAGGCCCTCGTTCAGCAGGTCCTCGCCGATGACCAGCGGCGGCAGGAAGCGCAGCACGTTGCCGTAGGTGCCACAGGTCAGGACCAGCAGGCCCTCGGCGTGGCAGGCCTTGGCGAGCGCGCCGGCGGCCTCCGGGTTCGGCTCCTTGGTCGCCGGGTCCTTCACCAGCTCGATCGCGACCATGGCGCCGCGGCCACGGATGTCGCCGATGATCTCGTACTTCTCCTGCATGGCGGCGAGGCGGCCCTTCATGACCTCCTCGATGCGCTTGGCCTTGCCGTTGAGGTCGAGCTCCTTCATCGTCTCGATGGCGCCGAGCGCACCGGCGCAGGCCACCGGGTTGCCGCCGTAGGTGCCGCCGAGGCCGCCGCCGTGCACGGAGTCCATGATCTCGGCGCGGCCGGTGACGGCGGCGAGCGGCAGACCGCCCGCGATGCCCTTGGCGGTGGTGATCAGGTCCGGGACGACACCCTCGTCCTCGCACGCGAACCACTGGCCGGTGCGGCAGAAGCCGGACTGGATCTCGTCCGCGACGAAGACGATGCCGTTGTCGTTGGCGAACTTCACGATCGCCGGCAGGAAGCCCTTGGCCGGCTCGATGAAGCCGCCCTCGCCCAGCACCGGCTCGATGATGATCGCGGCGACGTTCTCGGCGCCGATCTGCTTGGTGATCTGGTCGATCGCCTGCGCGGCGGCCTCGGGGCCGCAGTTCTCGGCGCCGGTCGGCCAGCGGTAGCCGTACGCCACCGGCACGCGGTAGACCTCGGGCGCGAACGGGCCGAAGCCGTGCTTGTACGGCATGTTCTTGGCGGTCAGCGCCATCGTGAGGTTCGTACGGCCGTGGTAGCCGTGGTCGAAGACGACGACGGCCTGGCGCTTGGTGTACGAGCGGGCGATCTTGACCGCGTTCTCGACGGCCTCGGCACCGCTGTTGAACAGCGCGGACTTCTTGGCGTGGTCGCCCGGCGTCAGCTCGGCGAGCGCCTCACAGACCTCGACGTAGCCCTCGTACGGCGTGACCATGAAACAGGTGTGCGTGAACTGCTCCAGCTGGGCGCTCGCCCGGCGCACGACGGCCTCGGCGGAGGCGCCCACGGACGTCACGGCGATACCGGAACCGAAGTCGATCAGGCGGTTGCCGTCGACGTCCTCGATGATGCCGCCACCGGCGCGGGTCGTGAAGACCGGCAGCACGGAGCCCACGCCACCCGCGACCGCGGACAGACGACGGGCCTGAAGCTCCTGCGACTTCGGGCCGGGAATGGCGGTGACGACGCGGCGCTCCTGCGGGATATCGGTCATGCGGGGCTCCTGGGGTGGGGTCTTTCGGACGCTACTTCTCTTTCTTCCGCAGGCTAGGCGTGGGGGAGGGGGGTCGGCATGCTCCGTTCGGGAGTGTTCGGCGGTGTCTCCTTGTCCGGGACGGACATAGAGCACTCCAGCAGCGCAGGGCCACCCGTGCGCCCTCCAGCCGCCGATGGCATGCATCCGATCCCCACGCACTGCTGTGAACCGTTGCGGCGCGGGGCAGCTGAGGGCGGCCGACCCCTACGATCGCGGCCTGCGGCTCAGTCGGTACACGCCGTAGCTGATGCCGAGGATGATGTCCACGGCTGCCCAAAGGGCGATGATCAGGCCGACCCCGATCGCCGTTCCGACGTCTCCTGCGTCCTGGCAGAGCCTCAGCGCGTCACCGGTCAGTCCTTCACAGGAGTCGTCGTCACTACTGGCCGCGCCAGTGATGATCCAGATCAGGAACAGCACCTGCACGGTCAGGAAGATCCAAAGGAAGACCCGGGGCCGACGCCTCTTGCGGGCGGCGTCCGCGCTGTGCGGCTCACCTTGGGGGCGCGGCTCCCACTGGGGGGAAGTAGTCATGGCGGACCCCTCGCTCGAAACGCGAGGTAGGCAACTTTCGCTACAAACAGTACGCCTGCTCCCGTCTGGCGCGGCTGCCCGGGACGGGTCGCGACGGCGCAACGGCGTGGCCCACGCACTAGATTGACGGGTGCACAGGCAGGCGGCGACCCGGCTGGTCAGGGGGCAGGGGTTCATGGACACCGACGGTACGTACGAGGCACGGCGCAGCCACGTCGGGAAGCCACCCGTACCGCCCCCGCCGCGGCATGCTCCGGCGCCGGCGGGGGGCGGCACCGTGCAGTGGCTGCGGACGCCCCGGCCGGCGGCCGAGCCGGGGGTGTGGCGGTTCGGGCACCGGCCGCGCCCGGAGGAGGAGCCGGAGACGGTGCCCGCGCGGCGGCTGTTCGCCGGCGCGCTGATCGCCCTGCTCAGCGGCTGGCTCCTGTGGTCGCTGCTGTGGAACGGGTACCTGGGCTCCTACTGGGTCTGGCCGCTCGACGTGTTCACGCCCGCCTCCTGGCGGGGGGGCGTGGCACAGGTCTTCGCCTCGTACACCTACTACGGCCTCTGCCTGGGCCTGCTCGCGGTCGGCATGGGCCGCGTCGGCGGCTGGGGTGAGATCTGGCAGCGGTACGGCGTACCGCTGTGGCCACTGTTCATCCTGCTCCCGAGCGTGTGGCGGGAGATGCCGCGCACCGTCTGGTGGCTGGAGTGGACCTCGAACCTCTACTACGTCTGCCTGGCGGTCGCCGTCGTCGCGGTGGTCGGAAGGATCGGCACCTGGCCGGTGTTCTCGCGCCGGCGGGCCGGCCCGACGCCCGCACGGGCCGAGCCGCAGGAGGACCCCGTCGACTGGCCCGACCTGCGGGACGCCGGGCTGGCCGAGGCCGCCCGGAAGCTCGCCGAGGCCACCCGGTCCGGGGCGCTGCGCGATGTGGACTACGCCCGCATCCGGCGCGCCTGGCAGGGCGTACGGACCCACCCCGACCGGCTCGCCGCGTTCGCCGACGCCGTGCGCGCCCACGGGCCCGCCGCGTGCGCGCACCCCTCGGGCGTGCGCGACCTGCCCGTCCGCACCGCCGCGCACGACCTCGCCACCTCCCAGGTCCGGATCGGCACCGCCGCCGACCACCCCCGCAACCCGTACGCCCGGCGGACCACCGGGGTCGCCCTGGAGCCCGCCGTGCTCGGCACCTCGCTGCTGGCCGTCGGGCCGGCCGGGTCGGGCAAGACGGTCCGGCTGGTCCGCCCGGTCGTGGAGTCCCTGTGCCTCCAGGCCCTCGCCAACCGCGCCGCCGTCGTCGCCGTCACCGCCCACGGCACCGCCCTCGCCCCCGACCAGGCCTTCGACGTGGTCGTTTCCGTGGGCCGCCCCGACTCCACGCACGACCTCGACCTGTACGGCGGCGCCGACGACCCCGACGAGGCCGCCCGGATGCTCGCCGAGGCCCTCGTCGGCGACCTCGTCCCCGACAGCCGCCGCGCCGCCACCGCGCTGGCCCAGCTCATCGGCCCCTACCGGGCCGCGCACGGCCACTTCCCCGCCGTACCGGAGCTGCGCGAGCTGCTCGGCGGGGCGCCCGAGGCGCTGGCCGAGCTGCGCGCGGCCGTGGCGGGCGACCCGGCGCAGCTGCGGGAGCTGGACGCCCGGCAGCGGCAGGCCGAGCGGGGCGACGACGTCGGGGTGCTGCTGGCGGAGCGGGTCGCCTTCCTCGACCGGCCCGCGTTCGCCCGGTTCTTCCGTACCGACACCGAAGGGCGACGTTTCTCGCTGCGCGCCATCGAGCACCCGCTGCGCGTCCGCGTCGACCTGCCCGAGCGCGGGCACGCCGAGGCGTCCCGGATCGTGGCGCGGCTGCTGCTGGCCCAGTTCACCGAGGCGGCGCTGGGCCGGGCGGACCGGTCCCTGTTCGCCTGTCTGGTCCTGGACGACGCCACGTACACGGTCACCGCCGACTCCGTACGGGCCATCCAGCGGCTGCGCTCGGCTCACGCAGGTGTCGTCCTGGCGCTGCGCACCCTGGAGGACGTGCCGGAGGCGCTGCGCGGACCGCTGCTCGGCGCGGTGGGGTGCAGGATGGCGTTCGCCGGCATCGCGTCCTGGGACGGCGGGCGGTTCGCCGAGACATGGGGCACCGAGTGGGTGCAGACCAGGGACGTGACCAACCGGCAGATCGTCTCCGACGAGCCGCTGACCAAGGCGCTGCACTTCCTCCGCCGCCTGGTCACCGGCAAGGCGGCGACCACCGAGGCGGTGACGGTACGGGAGGTCGAGCGGCAGCGCTGGTCCGCCTCCGACCTCGCCCACGCCGTGCCGCCCGGGCATGCCGTACTGTCCCTGACGGGCGTCCGAGGGGAACATGTCCCTCCGCTTCTGGTCGACCTGCGGACCTGATGTGACATGACAACCTGGCAGAATTGAAGAGAGTCGTTCATACGGGACGGCGAAAAACCCTCCGTGCTCCCCTCCCGAAAGTCCGACGGTCATCGCCATGCCGCTCACGCTCGCCTCGCTCGTCCAGCACTCGGCGCTGAAGCTCACCGTCCGCGCCGGGGAGGACCGCCTCGACATGCCCGTCCGCTGGGCGCACGTCAGCGAGCTCGCCGACCCCGTCCCGTACATGGAGGGCGGCGAGCTGCTCATGGTCACCGCCATGAAGCTGGACGCCGAGAACCCCGAGGCCATGCGCCGCTACGTCAAGCGGCTGTCCGAGGCCGGGGTCGTGGGACTCGGCTTCGCCGTCGGCGTCAACTACGACGAGATCCCGCAGGCGCTCGTGGACGCCGCCCGCGACGAGGACCTGCCGCTGCTGGAGGTGCCGCGCCGCACTCCGTTCCTCGCCATCTCCAAGGCGGTGTCCGCCGCGATCGCGGCGGACCAGTACCGGGCGGTGACGGCCGGGTTCGAGGCCCAGCGGGAGATGACCCGTGCGGCCCTCGCCGAGGGCCCTGCCGCCGTCGTGGCACGGCTGGCCACCCACGTCGACGGCTGGGCGGCCCTGTACGACGCGTCCGGCGCCGTGCTGGCCGCCGCTCCCGAGTGGGCGGCGCGCAGGGCCGCCCGGCTCACCCCCGACGTGCAGCGGCTCCGGGAGCGGTCGGCGCCCGCGAGCGCGGTGGTCGGCGGCACCGACGACCGGGTGGAGCTCCAGTCGCTGGGCAGCGGGCGGCGGGTGCGCGGTGCGCTGGCGGTCGGCACGGGCGCGCCGCTCGGCACGGCGGAACGTTACGCCGTCCACTCGGCCATCGCCCTGCTGACGCTCACCACCGAGCGGTCGCGCTCGCTCCAGGCGGCCGAGCAGCGGCTCGGCGCGGCGGTGCTGCGCATGATGCTGTCCGGGCAGCCGGACCACGCCAGGGCGGTGGCGGGCGACCTGTACGGCGGGCTGCTCGACGCCCCGTTCCGGCTGCTGATCGCGGAGCCGGCGACCGCGGAGCGGGATCCGGCCGCGGAGGCGCCGCTGCCCGTGCTCGCCGAGTCCCTGGAGGCGGCGGCGGCGCGTACCGGCGAGGCCGTGCTGACGGTGCCGGAGGGTGACGAGCGGCTGGTGGTGCTGGCCGGAGACAACGGCGCGGTGACCGCTGCCTGTGAGGCGTACGCCGAGAAGGAGGCCGAGGAGGCCGGGGTCGTCATCGGTCTGTCGGCCCCGACCGGCCCCATCGCGGCCGCCGCCGCGTACAAGCAGGCCGAGCAGGCCCTGTCGGTGGCCCGCCGGCGCGGCCGGGCCCTGGTCGAGCACGAGGAGCTGGCGGCCGGCTCCGTCCTGCCGCTCCTCGCCGACGACGCCGTACGCGCCTTCGCCGACGGCATGCTCCGCGCCCTGTACGAGCACGACGCGACCGGCCGCGGCGACCTGGTCGCCTCCCTGCGCGCCTGGCTCTCCCGCCACGGACAGTGGGACGCGGCGGCCGCGGATCTGGGCGTCCACCGCCACACCCTGCGGTACCGGATGCGCCGCGTCGAGGAGATCCTGGGCCGCTCACTGGACGACCCGGACGTCCGGATGGAGCTCTGGCTGGCCCTGAAGGCCACGGGCGGCGCCCCGTCGTCCTGACCGGTGACCTGTCCACGCTTGCCGCCCTGTGCGCCACGGGTGGCGGAGGCGCGACCTTCCCGGGCCGCGGGCCCGCGGTGGGTGCCGTACGACGGCGGCACCCCCGCCGCTGCGGGTGCCATGTCGAAAACCGTCGGCAATCACTCCCGTGCTGCCCGGATCCGGGCAAATTTCTTGATGTTCCACCCGGAAGATCCATAGTCTCCGGAGCATGACAAGCCGCGCCGCAGACTCGGCCCCCGCGACCTCCACCCCCGCCGGCCGCCCCGGAGGACGACCCGCCCGCCGTATCACCGGCGCCGTATGGGCCGCGCTGGCGATCGTGTACGTGGTGTGGGGCTCGACCTACCTCGGCATCCGTGTCGTCGTCGAGACCATGCCGCCCTTCCTCTCCGCCGGCGTCAGATTCGTCGTCGCCGGCGTCCTCCTCGCCGCCCTGCTGGCCTGGCGGAAGGGGATCGGCGTCCTGAAGGTGAGCCGCCCGCAGCTCGCCTCCGCCGCCGTCGTCGGGCTGCTCCTGCTCCTCGGCGGCAACGGGCTCGTCGTCCTCGCCGAGACCTCCATCCCCTCCGGGCTCACCGCCCTGCTCATCGCGGTCGTCCCGGCATGGGTCGTCCTGCTGCGCACCGCCTTCGGCGAGCGGCCCGGCCCCGGCGCGTACACCGGAGTCCTGCTCGGCCTCGCCGGGCTCGCCGTGCTCACCCTCCCCGGCCTCAGCGGCGACGTCCGGATCGGCGGCGTGCTCACCGTGATCGTCGCGTCCCTCCTGTGGTCGACCGGGTCGTTCTCCGCCTCCCGCATACCGATGCCCGCCAACCCCTTCACGGCGAGCGCCTACGAGATGATCGCCGGCGGCCTCGGCTGCCTGCTCATCGGACTCGTCCGCGGTGAACAGCGCGGCCTGGACGTCGCCGCCTTCTCCACCCGCTCCTGGACCGCCTTCGCCTACCTCGTCCTCTTCGGCTCGCTGATCGGCTTCACCGCGTACGCCTGGCTCCTCCAGGCCGCGCCGCTCTCCCTCGTCGCGACCTACGCCTACGTCAACCCCGTCGTCGCCGTCGCCCTCGGCGCGCTGATCCTCGACGAGGCCCTGACCTGGCCGATCGCCCTGGGCGGCGCCGTCGTCGTGGCCGGAGTGTGGCTCATCGTCAGTACGGAACGGCGCAACTGAGGCCGGGCACTACTCCATCCCGGACAAGCGACCGCGTGCCTTCCCGGCCCTACCGTGTGAGCAGAGGAACCCCCCACCCCGCACAGCTTCGAAAGGGCCGGATCCACTCATGACTGCCACCGCCTTCTGGCTCGCCGGCCGCCAGGCCACCGGCGAGACCACCTTCGACGTCACCTCCCCCTGGGACGGCCGCACCGTCGGTCAGGTGTCCGTGCCCACCGAGGCCCAGGTCGAAGAGGCCGTGGCCGCCGCCCACGCGGTCGTCGACGAGTTCGCCGCCACCCCGGCCCACGTCCGCGCCGCCGCCCTCGACCACGTGTCGAAGCGGCTCGCCGAGCGCACCGAGGAGATCGCCCAGCTGATCTCCGCCGAGAACGGCAAGCCCATCAAGTGGGCCCGTGGCGAGGTCGGCCGTGCCGTCTCCGTCTTCCGCTTCGCCGCCGAGGAGGCCCGCCGCTTCAACGGCGGCGAGGCCCAGCGCCTCGACACCGACGCCGGCGGCACCGGCCGCCTCGGCCTGACCCGCCGCTTCCCCAAGGGCGTCGTCCTCGGCATCGCGCCGTTCAACTTCCCGCTCAACCTGTGCGCCCACAAGGTCGCCCCGGCCATCGCCGTCGGCGCCCCCATCATCCTCAAGCCCGCCCCGGCCACCCCGCTCTCCGGCCTCATCCTGGGCGAGCTGCTCGCCGAGACCGACCTCCCGGCCGGCTCCTGGTCGATCCTCCCGGTCACCAACGACCGCATGCCCGCCCTGGTCAAGGACGAGCGCCTGCCGGTCATCTCCTTCACCGGCTCCGACAAGGTCGGCTACGCCATCCAGGAGTCCGTGCCGCACAAGCACTGCACCCTGGAGCTGGGCGGCAACGCCGCCGCCGTCGTCCTCGGCGACTGGTCCTCGGAGGAGGACCTGGACTGGGCGGCGACCCGCATCGCCACCTTCTCCAACTACCAGGGCGGCCAGTCCTGCATCTCCGTGCAGCGCGTGATCGCCGACGCCTCCGTCTACGACCGCCTGGTCGCCAAGGTCACCGCCGCCGTCGAGGCGCAGGGCACCGGCGACCCGTCCGACGACACCACCGACGTCGGCCCGCTGGTCAGCGAGGACGCCGCCAAGCGCGTCGAGTCCTGGGTCGACGAGGCCGTGGCGGCCGGCGCGAAGCTGCTCACGGGCGGCAAGCGCGACGGTGCCACCTACGCCCCGACCGTGCTGGAGAACCTGCCCGCCGACACCACCCTCGCCTGCGAGGAGGTCTTCGGCCCGGTCCTCACCCTCCACAAGGTCGACGGCGAGGCCGAGGCGTTCGCCAAGGTCAACGACTCCAAGTTCGGCCTTCAGGCGGGCGTGTTCACCCACGACCTCCAGACCGCCTTCCGCGCCCACCGCGCCCTCGAGGTCGGCGGCGTGATCATCGGCGACGTCCCGTCCTACCGCGCCGACCAGATGCCGTACGGCGGCGCCAAGCAGTCCGGCGTCGGCCGCGAGGGCGTCCGGTACGCGATGGACGACTACACCTACGAGCGCGTGCTGGTCCTCACGGGCCTGGCCCTGTAACAGCGCGTCACTCGTACGGCCCAGACCGGCGGCCGGAGCCCACTGTGCGGGGGCTCCGGCCGCCTTCCTTTATCTCGGTGCTGACCTGCCAACGCAGCACTCGCCGTGGCAGCCGCACGTGTGCGCCGCCTACACCCGCAGCCCGTCCCTGCTGACCGCGACGAACCAGCGCCTGGAGCCGATCAGGTTCGACCGGGTGCGGGTCGCGTTCGCCAACGACGTCGCCGACATCCCACTCGCCAGGAAGCGGAGGCACCCATGGACGAGAACGAGCGGACCACCGGCCCGCTGGTCCCGCGCGCCTGGTCCACGCCCGGCGACACGGCCCTGGCGTTCGAGAACACCGAGACCGGCGACGGCAGGATGTTCCGGACCGGGGCGCTGTACTGGAGCGACCCCGGCCCGGGCCCCTCCAGCACGCCGATGAGATGCTGATGGGCCACCAGGGTGCCGACTCGCGGGCGCCATCCAGACGATCAGGCGCGAAGGTGACTGGATCACCGGCACCGGCGTGTTCTACCCGGGTCGGCCCGCCGGCGCCGACGCCCTCATGCTGCTGGAAGAGGGCGCACCTCTCGGCGTCAGTGTCGACCTGGATGACGTCAGCGTGGAGTTCGTGAACCGCCGCCCCGCCGAGGACGACGAGGTTGTACTGCTCGCCTTCCTGCCCGCCGCGTCGCTGTTGCGCCTCGACGACGGCTCGTGGTCACTGACCGCCACCGAGACCACCGCGTGGACCGCGTCCGGTGCGGCGCTCTCACGCACCGGGACGGCCGTGCAGCTCATCACCGGCAAGGACGGCGCCGTGACGGCCGCAGCCGTCCGCGCCGCCCTCGGCCGTACCGGCACGCTCACCGCGGCCGCCGACGACCCCGACGACGAGGCACCGTCGTGCACCGCGAGTCGTTCGGCGACCTACTGATGCGCGTCACCCGGGCTCGGCTGCGCGGCGCGACCCTCGTGGCCATGCCCGCCTACGACCGACCCGCATCGTGCTGGACACCCAGCCCGAGCCCGCCCCGGCCGAAGACGACGAGGAAGAGTGGTGGCCGCCAGCGGCCCGAGCCCCGCGCACATGCGGGTCGTGAACAATGTGAAGGGTGCGCCCGTCGCGGTGGGTGCCCGCGAGGTTACCTGCGCACTTGGGATGAAGATGGTGACCGCACGGGGCCACCTGGCCTGGGTAGCAAAGGCCGGGCGGATCCCCTCCTCTGCTACCGCCGACTCGCCTGATGCGATGACGTTTATTGCTCGATGCCGCCACATGCAGGTGCTCTGTTGATCTGCGGCGGAGCCGACACATCGAGGAACCCGCGCCAGGGGCCCGGCGGGTCCGGATCGCCCTTGCGCAGGCTGTACTTGGAGTTGGAACGCGCCCACCATTCGCCGTTGCGGTCGAGGAAGCCAAGGTCGTTGAGCTTCCAAAACAGGTTGTTAATCTCCTTGAGAGGCTTGCCCCAAAAATTAGTCGGAACGTCTGAGTCAGGCGGTACTCGGATATCTGCCGATGAAAACACCAGCTCACTACAAGGAGCGATATTGCTCCACGACAACGAAAAAACACCCCACGGCTTGCCGAGGTCTCGAAGTCCGCCGCCCAAGTAGATCGATACGGTAAACTCCATAAACGCGACCGGGTCGGGGGATGTGTTGAGAATGTGGATCATGGTGAGTCGATCAGGACCCGGTTCCGTCCAGTAGGTAATCCGCGACGCGTGGTCCTTCTCATCACGCTCAGCCGCTTTGCGTGACTGTTCAAGCTGGTCCCTCGCGACTTGTGCCTGATAATAGGTTGAGCAGCCGGTGAAGATTAGGGTGCCGATAGCAATCGTGGCGCCCACCGTTTTACCCCAGGTCGTCCAGTTGCCTCCGCGCCGCCACCGCTGGAACCCGGTCCACCGGCGACGCCACCGATACCCGCGCCACCAGTCAACGAACTGCTGCCCTCTTCCCATGGCTGCTCGCTCCCGGGATCGGCTGCGGGTGCTTCTCCATAGGTACCTCCCGGAGCCGGTGATCGCATCTGGCCATGTGGAGTCAGCTCGCGTCCGTACCACAGGGGCAGCTCCGGCCATGGCTTCGAGCCCCGGAGATAGACATCTGCAGCGGGCATCGGTCAGAACAGCGGCACAAGGTCCATGCCGCCAGCGTCTTCCGCCTCAGCGGGTACGAGTTCCAGCTGGGGCGGGGTCGGCAGACCCACGATGGCCAGCGTCGGGAGCAGGGCACCAGGGTGTTGTTTCACCCTCATCTACTACCGCCGATGCTGCGGGGCGGGAGCCGCTCTTCCGGCCATGGCCCTGACGTCTGGCTATGTTGGTCGACAGCGTCTGATGGTTATGGGCCTGGACACTCGGAGACCGATCACAGGAGTGCCCCGCTATGGCTGACTTCGAGATTCCCGAGGACATCAAGGCCCCTCACCGATGACGAACTCGCTGAGGCGCTGGCGGGCGCCCTCGAGGCGTTCGACGCCAAGTCCCGGTCGACGACCGTCACCACCAAGGATCTTGAGTCCCTTCGGTCCCTCGCGACCGTCGTGGACTCGATCCGTACCGAGCAGGCCGCCCGCCGCGAGGCCGCCGAACAGGCCGCCGCCGGGATCGACGCCCTCGCCGCCCAGGTGCGCGGCGGTGACTCCGAACCTGTCGAGGAGACCGCTGCTGCGGAGGCGGAGCCTCAGCCCGATCCGGCCCCGAAGGCGACGGCTAGCGCCTCCGTGGTTCAGCGACCGGCGCTTGACCTGTCCAGCGTCCGCCGTCGGCAGCCTCGAGTCCTCCCCGAGCCGCTGGCCCCGGGTACGACCATCACCGCGGCGGTCGACGTCCCCGGCTACACCCCGGGCCAGACCTTGGACTTCGACGGCATCACCGCGGGCATCATCTCCCGCGCCAACGCGTTCAAGACGGCGGGGGAGGGGTGGGGCAGGTCATCTCCTACCGGCACCCGTACCCGCAGGAGCTCATCGTCACCGACTCCAGCTCGGCGCCGGAGGGCACGGCCGTCGCCATCACGGCGGCGAGCCAACGGTGACTGCCCAAGGGCGACCTGGTCGCTTCAGGCGGCTGGTGCGCGCCGTCCGAGACGGTGTACGACCTGGGCGACGTGGCGTGTCCGGACATGCTGTGGGACGCACCGGAGATCCAACTCGCCCGCGGCGCGCTGCGCTACTACCGCACGCCCTCCCTGGACGTCGGCGCGATGACGTGGGTCCACACCGAGGCCGACGACATCAGCGGTGCCACCAAGCCGTGCTTCCAGATTCCCTGCCCGGCGCCGACCGAGGTGAGGTGCGACGCGGTCGGCGTCTGCCTGGAGGCTGGCATCCTCACCCAGCGCCACTTCCCGGAGCTCGTGAGCTGGTACTTGAGGAACTCGATGGTGGCGCACGAGATCCGGTTGCGGCAGGTGCTCTTCCAGAAGGTACTGGCCGCCGGACAGCGGTCACGATGGCGCCCTCGATGGGGCCCTCTCCGCGGTCTACGAGGCCGAGTGGGTGATGAAGTCGCTGGCGGCGCGCTACCCGCGGCTCGACCAGGCCGACGCGCTGGTGGTCCACCCTCCAGCGATCCCAGAGGAGCACCGTGTGCCGAGGCCCGGCACCCACGTCACGCTCGTGAACCTCAGCCGCGACAAGGGCGTCGACACCTGGCGCGGGGCAGCCGCCATGCTCGGGGGCTTGCCGTTCCTCGGGGTAACGGGCGCACACGGCCAGCAGGTGACCTGCCCAGTACGCGGGAACATCCGGGTCATCCCCCAGACCTCCGACATGCGGCGGGATGTGTGGGGGATGACGCGGATCCTGACCGCGCCCAGCATCTACGAGTCGTACGGCATGGCAGCTATGGAGGCCCTGGCCTCCGGCATCCCCGTCATCGCCCACCCCACCGCCGGCTCCGCAAATCCCTGGGGCCCGCCGGCACCTTCGTGGACCGCGGCGACGTGCGGGCCTGGTCAGCCGCGATCCGAGCCCTGTACCGCGACGGCCCCGCCCGGGTCCGGATGGTGGATGCGGCGCGCGCTCGCAGCGCCTTCCTCGCGGACCAGTCCTGCCGGGAGCTGAAGTTTTGGGTGAAGGCCATGGTGACCGCCGTGAGTGGCCCCCGGAATGCGCCGGGACCGGGGCTCTACTGGACGTCGTCCGGCTCCGACGCCGACGCCGACGGCTGAGCCTGGCCGCCACCGTCGCTGGCGGACTGAGCGCCGGTCTCCTCCTGGTCCTCCGCCTGCTCGTCCTCCGGGGCCCCCTTCGCCGGGGGGTGCACGTCGTTGTGCAGGCGGGTCACAAGTCTCCTGAGCCCACCCGGCTCCGGATCGGGGGACCGCAGGAGGTAAGTACGCAGGCCCTCATCAGCGACGATTAGGGCCCTCGCTCGTTCCTTTGCCCACCTTCTTCGTGCGTCGTCCGTCGGGCCGTCAGACATCCTCTGCGCCGCTTCCAGCAGATCGCTGTACACGCCCCGCTTGTGCATCTGCCAGGCAGCGTTACGTGCAATCGACGGGACCAGGACCTCTTTGTGTCTCTCTGCTTCGGTCCGCATTTTGAGGTGTTCGGTCTCCGCTTCGACTTGCCTCTGAAGTGCGCGTTCGCTCGCAGCGATCTGCTTGTCGAGTGCGCGTTCGTTCGCAGCAACCTGCCTGTCGAGTGCGCGTTCGTTCGCAGCAATCTGCCTGTCGACAGTGCGCCTCCCATTGAAAAAGAGGAGCACCGCGCCCAAGGCCGTGCCCGCGAATCCCAGAATGTTCCCAATGAGGAGAACCGTCTCCCGGGTCAATAGCCAGCCCTCCTCCGGTTGAGTGGGTGTCAGCCCGCATGGGTCCTGAGCCAGCCTGGGCTCCCTCTCGGCCTCTCGCATCCGGGATGCAGCCGTACGGCGGAGCGGTAAGAACCCGCGCGGCGAGCTGGTGACGTCGCCGCTGGTTGTGGGCCGGCCGACCAACACGCCGGACTGTTGGAGGCCCACCGATGCCCTGCCCCTTGATCGCAAACGCCGACGTCATTCGCGTCACACGAGTCGATGGCTGTGGCCGCCCCGTCGCCAGCGGCGGAGGCCGCCGCGCGGGAGGTCCGGGCGCTCCAGCCCGCATTCGAGCTGCTGCGCAATACGGTGCAGGACGCCTTCTTCAGCCAGCTTGAAGGGCAGATCATCGAGACGGCCAACGCTCTGAACGGGCCGCTGAGCGAGGGCCTGTCAGGTATCGCTGCCCAGTGGGGGCAGGACTTCAACTCCGCTCTGGGGGTACATCCGCGGCGCCCAGGGCGTCAGCAACATCACGTCGGTCCTCACGGCCACCAAGTCGGTGGTCTCGGGCCTGGGGGAGACCACCAACAAGCTCACGGCTGGCCTCTTGCAGTTGGCGGGGGTAGTCGCGAAGCGGTTCGGCGCGGAACTGGCTGGCGGTATCTCGAACTTGGGCCAGCGGCCTGGCACCTTCTTGCAGGAGGCCGCGCAGTCCGGTCGGGCGCTGGTGTGGGTGGACCAGGGCGCTGAACACGTTCGCGCAGCTCGGCGACATCCTCGGCACGTCGGACGTATCCTGTCCGGCGTCTTCAACGCGGCGAACGTCTCTGGCGGGGGGTTCCTCGCCAACCTTTAGGCGATCACTCGGAGTTTCGCCGAGTTTGTGAACTCGGCGAGTGGCCAGGAGGCGATCTCCGGCATCTCCGCGCCCTGGCGACCGTCGCGGCCCAGCTCGGGCCAATCCTGGCCGCCCTGGTCACCCAGCTCGGCGCCATCGCTCCAGCAGTCGCGCCCGTCTTCACGGCCTTCGGCCCGGCCATCGTCGGACTGATCAACTCGGTCGGTCCCGCCCTGGCTGCGATCGCACCCAGCCTGACCACAGTGGCTGAGGCCCTGTCGGGCGCCTTCGCCGCCATCGGTCCCGCCCTGGGGCCGGTCGGCGCCGCGGTCGCTTCCGTGGTCACCGCCTTGGCGCCTCTACTGCCCCTTGCAGGTCAGGTAATAGCGACCATCGTGACCGGACTGGCACCTGTCCTGCAAAACCTGGCGGCCTTGTTCGCCCCGATCGTGTCCGCCCTGGCCGACGCCCTGCTGCCGGTGCTGCCGCCCATCGCCGCCGCGTTCACGCAGCTCGTCACCGCTGTAGCGCCACTCGCGGCCGGGATCGGCCAGGGGCTGGCCGGCATCTTCGCCGCCCTGGCGCCGCTGCTTGCCTCGCTGGCCGGTGTACTGGGGCAGGCCATGACCGCCATCGTCCCAGTGGCCGCCGCCCTGACGGAGGCCGTGCTGCCGGTTCCTGCCGCAGCTCGCCGTGGCCTTGTCCGCCGTCGTTCAGGCCCTCCTGCCACTCCTGCCGCCCCTCGCCGAGCTGATCGTTGCTCTCGCGCCCGTCGCGGTTCTCGCCGCGCAGATCGTCGGCTGGCTCGTGCAAGTCGCCGCCGGGGTTCGCTTCCTGGACCGTGATCAACGTGGTCGTTCCGATCATCCAGGACGTGGTCACCGTGTTCACCGGGCTGGTGAACGGCCTGACAACGGCGGTGAACTTCATCGTCGGACTTCCCGGCATGATCGTCTCGGCGCTGTCTACGCTCGGGTCGACCATCGCCGAGTTCTTCTCCGGGCTGTTCACGCAGCTCAGCTCCGCCCTGGCGACCGGCTTCCAGAAACGTGGTCGACTGGTTCATGCAGCTCCCAGGGAGAGACGGGGGAGGGATGTGGCGGGGGCAGCCCTCACGCCGGCCCCTGACGCGACGATCTCCGTGGCCCTGTCTGGCCGCGAATACTGACGACCCGGAGGCACGGTGGCTATCGGCTATCGGCTGTGGGCGGCACGCGGCGGCGATCTATGACCGGGACGGGGCGCTCGTATCACGCGTGGAGCAGCTGCTGGAGGTGGAGTGGACGCGGTCCTGGACGACACGTCGACCGCCCGAGTCCTCGTCCAGCCTGACGGGGATTGCTGCGCGTCCCTGGGACGGGTGCGGTCGTGGCGGCACACGCGTCCAGTGTGGGAAGGGCCGATCCTCGCTCCGGAGTGGACGGCGGAAGGCATGGGGTCTTCGCCGTGGATGTCCTGGGCTGGCTGGACCGGCGCGTACCGCACCGCACGCTGCCGCACGAGAACCGGGATCTGGTCGACATCGCCGCCTGGCTGATCGAGGACGGGTTCGAGCCGGACGACCCAGGCCACATCGTGCAGATTCTCGGACCCACCCGGGTGCTGGGCGACCAGAAGGACGTCGGCCAGACCGGCGACCATCTCCGCGACCTGGCCGCTACTGGCCTGGACTACACGGCGGTGGGCTCCCGCATCATCCCCATGCCCGAGGACCACTGTGGTCGGGTCGGGTCGCTCACCGCCCGGGTGCGGGTTCTCAGCCGCTCCCGGGACCGTGATCCCACCCCGTGATCCCATGGGATCACGCGGTTGGATGCGGGCGGATGAGGGGATTTGCGGGAGGATTCGCCGGGCGAATCCGCTGGTCAGGGAAGAGTCGCAGGTCAGGGGCGGTTTAAGAAACGCACTGTGCGGGGGCTCCGGCCGCCTTTTCGTACGCGCCGTAATCGGGTAATACGGTCGGGTAGCACCGGTCGGTAGGACCACCGGCCGGCCGCCCCCGAACGCGGCGAGGTGAGCCCACCATGTCCGGCCCCCACCACAAGCCCAAAGTCTCCGAGCGCGAAGCCCGCCAGGTCGCCGAGGCCGCCCGCGAACAGGACTGGCGCAAGCCCAGTTTCGCCAAGGAGCTGTTCCTGGGCCGCTTCCGGCTCGACCTGATCCACCCGCACCCCATGCCCGCCACCGAACAGGCCCAGCGGGGCGAGGAGTTCCTCGCCAAACTGCGCGACTTCTGCGAGACGAAGATCGACGGCGCCCTGATCGAGCGCGAGGCCCGCATCCCCGACGCCGTGATCGACGGCCTCAAGGAGATCGGCGCCCTCGGGATGAAGATCGACACCAAGTACGGCGGCCTCGGCCTCACCCAGGTGTACTACAACAAGGCCCTGGCCTTGGTCGGCTCCGTCAGCCCCGCCGTCGGCGCCCTGCTCTCCGCCCACCAGTCGATCGGCCTACCGCAGCCGCTCAAACAGTTCGGCACGCCCGAGCAGAAGGAGACCTACCTCCCGCGTCTGGCCCGTACCGACATCTCCGCGTTCCTCCTGACCGAGCCCGACGTCGGCTCCGACCCCGCCCGCCTGGCGACCACCGCCGTACCCGACGGCGACGAGTACGTCATCGACGGCGTCAAGCTGTGGACCACCAACGGCGTCGTCGCCGACCTGATGGTCGTCATGGCCCGCGTACCGAAGTCCGAGGGCCACAAGGGCGGCATCACCGCCTTCATCGTCGAGGCCGGCTCGGACGGCGTCACCGTCGAGAACCGCAACGCCTTCATGGGCCTGCGCGGCCTGGAGAACGGCGTCACCCGCTTCCACCAGGTCCGCGTCCCCGCAGCGAACCGCATCGGCCCCGAGGGCGCCGGGCTGAAGATCGCGCTCACCACCCTCAACACCGGGCGGCTGTCCCTGCCCGCCATGTGCGTGGGCGCGGGTAAATGGTGCCTGAAGATCGCCCGCGAATGGTCCTCCGTACGCGAACAGTGGGGCAAGCCGGTCGCCCACCACGAGGCCGTCGGCGCGAAGATCTCCTTCATCGCCGCCACCACCTTCGCCCTCGAAGCCGTCGTCGACCTCTCCAGCCAGATGGCCGACGAGGACCGCAACGACATCCGTATCGAAGCCGCCCTCGCCAAGCTCTACGGCTCCGAAATGGCCTGGCTCATCGCCGACGAGCTCGTCCAGATCCGCGGCGGCCGCGGCTACGAGACCGCCGAGTCCCTCGCCGCCCGCGGCGAGCGGGCCGTCCCCGCCGAACAGCTCCTGCGCGACCTGCGCATCAACCGCATCTTCGAGGGCTCCACCGAGATCATGCACCTGCTGATCGCCCGCGAGGCCGTCGACGCCCACCTCGCCGTCGCCGGCGACATCATCGACCCCGACAAGACACTCGGGGACAAGGCGAAGGCAGGCGCCCAGGCCGGTGTCTTCTACGCCCGCTGGCTGCCCAAACTCGTAGCCGGCCCCGGCCAGTTGCCTCGCGCGTACGGGGACTTCCACCCCGCCGGCCACACCGACCTGTCCACCCACCTCCGCTACGTCGAGCGCACCTCCCGCAAGCTCGCTCGCTCCACCTTCTACGCCATGTCCCGCTGGCAGGGCCGTATGGAGACCAAGCAGGGCTTCCTCGGCCGGATCGTCGACATCGGCGCCGAACTCTTCGCGATGAGCGCCGCCTGTGTACGGGCGGAGCTGCTGCGCTCCACCGGCGACCACGGCCGCGAGGCGTACCAGCTCGCCGACGCCTTCTGCCGTCAGTCCCGCATCCGCGTCGAGGAGCTGTTCGGCCGGCTCTGGACCAACACCGACGACCTCGACCGCAAGGTCGTCAAGGGCGTCCTGTCCGGCACGTACACCTGGCTGGAGGAGGGCGTCCTCGACCCCAGCGGCGACGCCCCCTGGATCGCCGACGCCACCCCCGGCCCCTCCACCCGCGAGAACGTCCACCGCCCCATCCGCTGACCAGTACCTGAGACGCACGGCGCCCGTCCCGCCCCGAACGGCAGGATGGGCGCCGTGACCGTCATCGACATCCCCGGCTCCAAGTCCGTCACCGCCCGCGCCCTCTTCCTCGCCGCCGCGGCCGACGGCACCACCACGCTCGTCCGCCCGCTCGTCTCCGACGACACCGAAGGGTTCGCCGAGGGCCTCGTCGCCCTCGGGTACGAGGTCGAGCGCGAGCCCGGCGCGTGGCGCGTCCAGGGCCGCCCCGCCGGACCCGCCGCCCCCGCCGCCGACGTCTACTGCCGTGACGGCGCCACCACCGCCCGGTTCCTGCCCGCGCTCGCCGCCGCCGGGCACGGCGACTTCCGGTTCGACGCCTCCGAGCAGATGCGCCGCCGCCCGCTCGGCCCGCTCACCGAAGCGCTGCGCGCCCTGGGCGTCGACCTGCGCCACGAGGCGGCCGAGGGCCACCACCCGCTGCGGATCGCCGCCTCCGGCATCAAGGGCGGCGCACTCACCCTGGACGCCGGCCAGTCGTCCCAGTACCTCACCGCCCTGCTGATGCTCGGCCCGCTCACCGCCGAGGGCCTCACGATCACCGTCACGGACCTGGTCTCGGAGCCGTACGTCGAGATCACCCTGGCGATGATGCGCTCCTTCGGTGCCGAGCCCGTCCGCGAGGGCAACGTCTTCACCGTCCCCCCGACCGGCTACCGCGCCACCACGTACGCCGTCGAGCCCGACGCCTCCACCTCCAGCTACTTCTTCGCCGCCGCCGCGCTCACCGGCCGTGCGGTCACCGTCGAGGGCCTCGGCACCGGTGCTCTCCAGGGCGACCTCGGCTTCGTCGACGTCCTGCGCCGCATGGGAGCCGACGTCCGGATCACCGCCGACAGCACCACCGTGCGTGGCACCGGTCGCCTCAGCGGCCTCACCGTCAACATGCGGGACATCTCCGACACCATGCCCACCCTCGCCGCCCTGGCGCCGTACGCGGACGGCCCGGTCCGCATCGAGGACGTCGCCAACACCCGGGTCAAGGAGTGCGACCGGCTGGAGGCGTGCGCCGAGAACCTCCGGCGCCTCGGCATCACGGTCACCACCGGGCCCGACTGGATCGAGATCCACCCCGGCACCCCGCGCCCCGCCGAGATCACCACGCACGGCGACCACCGCATCGTGATGTCGTTCGCCGTCACCGGCCTCTGCACCCCCGGGATCTCCTTCGACGACCCCGGCTGCGTACGCAAGACCTTCCCGGACTTCCACGCCCATTGGGAGAAGTTCACATCCCCGGCTTAGGGGATGCCGGGTCCGGGCACGGCACGGATGCGGCAAGAATGGGGGCATGAGCGACAGCCCAGCCCCCCTCGCAGACCCGCACATCGCCTTCGATCCGTCCGAAGGCCGCCGGGACATCGTCGTCCTCGGCTCCACCGGGTCCATCGGCACCCAGGCCATCGACCTGGTGCTGCGCAACCCCGACCGCTTCCGCGTCACCGCCCTGTCCGCCGCCGGCGGCCGGGCCGGGCTCCTGGCCGAGCAGGCGCGCCGGCTGCGGGTGCGCACGGTGGCCGTGGCGCGCGAGGAGGCGGTGCCCGCGCTGCGGGAGGCACTGGAGGAGCAGTACGGGACCGAGCCGCTGCCCGAGATCCTCGCCGGACCGGACGCCGCCACCCAGGTCGCGGCCTCCGACTGCCACACCGTGCTCAACGGCATCACCGGCTCCATCGGCCTCGCGCCGACCCTCGCCGCCCTCGAAGCGGGCCGCACCCTCGCCCTCGCCAACAAGGAGTCGCTGATCGTCGGCGGCCCGCTGGTGAGGGCCGTCGCCAAGCCGGGCCAGATCATCCCGGTCGACTCCGAGCACGCCGCGCTCTTCCAGGCGCTGGCCGCCGGCACCCGCGCCGACGTCCGCAAACTGGTCGTCACCGCTTCCGGCGGCCCCTTCCGCGGACGTACGAGGGAGGAACTGGCCCACGTCACCCGCGAGGACGCCCTGGCGCACCCCACCTGGGCCATGGGCCCGGTGATCACGGTCAACAGCGCGACGCTCGTCAACAAGGGCCTGGAAGTCATCGAGGCGCACCTGCTCTACGACATTCCCTTCGACCGCATTGAGGTGGTCGTCCACCCGCAGTCGTATGTTCACTCGATGGTTGAGTTCACCGACGGGTCCACCCTCGCCCAGGCCACCCCGCCCGACATGCGCGGGCCGATCGCCATCGGCATCGGCTGGCCCGAGCGCGTCCCGGACGCGGCCCCGGCCTTCGACTGGTCCACGGCGTCCACCTGGGAGTTCTTCCCGCTCGACACCGAGGCCTTCCCGTCCGTCGGCCTCGCCCGGCACGTCGGCGAGCTGGGCGGCACGGCCCCGGCCGTGTTCAATGCCGCGAACGAGGAGTGCGTCGAGGCGTTCCTCGCCGGGCGGCTGCCCTTCAACGGCATCATGGACACCGTCACGGCGGTCGTGACCGAACACGGCACGCCCGCCCAGGGAACCTCCCTCACCATGCCGGACGTCCTGGAGGCGGAGACCTGGGCCCGCGCCCGGGCCCGGGAACTGACGGCGAAGGCAACCGCGGAGGCTCGCGCATGACCATCTTGTTGACGATCCTCGGCATCGGGCTCTTCGCTGTCGGCCTGCTCTTCTCCATCGCCTGGCACGAACTCGGCCACCTGTCCACGGCCAAGCTCTTCGGCATCCGCGTGCCCCAGTACATGGTCGGCTTCGGCCCCACCATCTGGTCGCGGAAGAAGGGCGAGACGGAGTACGGCATCAAGGCCATCCCGGCCGGCGGCTACATCCGCATGATCGGCATGTTCCCGCCCGGCGACGACGGCCGCATAGAGGCCCGCTCCACGTCCCCGTTCCGCGGCATGATCGAGGACGCCCGCTCGGCGGCGTACGAGGAGCTCCAGCCGGGCGACGAGACGCGGCTGTTCTACACGCGCAAGCCGTGGAAACGCGTCATCGTGATGTTCGCCGGCCCGTTCATGAACCTGATCCTGGCCGTCGCGATCTTCCTCGGCGTCGCGATGACGTTCGGGTTCGCGACCCAGACGACCGAGGTCGCCGGCGTACAGAAGTGCGTCATCGAGCAGAGCGACAAGCGCGACACGTGCGCCAAGGGCGACCCGGTGTCTCCCGCCCACGCCGCCGGGCTCAGGACGGGCGACAAGATCGTCGCCTTCGACGGCAGGCCCGTCGACGACTGGGCGACGCTCTCCGAGCGCATCCGCGACACCATCGGTCCCGCCGACCTCACGGTCGTCCGCGACGGCAAGGAACTGACCCTCCACCCCACGCTGATCAAGAACGAAGTCGTCCAGAAGGACGAGGACGGCGAGGTCGTCGAGGGCAAGTACGTACCGGCCGGCTACCTGGGCTTCGCCGCCAAGACGGAGATCCTGCCGCTCAGTTTCGGCCAGTCCGTGAACCGCATGGGCGACATGATCGAGAACGGCGTGGAGTCCATCGTCGCCCTCCCGTCCAAGGTCCCCGACCTGTGGAACGCGGCCTTCAGCGACGGCGAACGCAAGGCGGACTCCCCGGTGGGCGTCGTCGGTGCCGCCCGGATCAGCGGCGAGGTGATGAACCTCGACATCCCCACCCAGAACATCATCGCGACGTTCCTGACCCTCCTGGCCGGCTTCAACCTCTCCCTCTTCCTGTTCAACATGCTGCCCCTGCTGCCCCTCGACGGCGGGCACATCGCGGGCGCGCTGTGGGAGTCCGTACGCCGGAACGTGGCGAAGGTCTTCCGGCGCCCCGACCCGGGACCGTTCGACGTGGCCAAGCTGATGCCGGTCGCCTATGTGGTGGCGGGAATCTTCATCTGCTTCACCCTGCTCGTGCTCGTCGCGGACATCGTCAACCCGGTGAAAATCTCGTAGACACACGGCGTACGTACGCGTGAACGACAGTGGCCGGACACCCCGCGGTGTCCGGCCGCGTCATGGGAGGGCTGTAATCTCGAAGCTGGAGCCCGCCGATCTCGGGACCTCGATCCACACCTTGGGGTTGCACAGCAGATGACCGCGATTTCTCTCGGTATCCCGTCCGTTCCGACCAAGCTGGCCGACCGCCGCGTCAGCCGCAAGATCCAGGTCGGCTCGGTGGCCGTCGGTGGTGACGCGCCCGTGTCGGTGCAGTCGATGACCACCACGAGGACGTCGGACATCGGTGCCACGCTCCAGCAGATCGCCGAGCTGACCGCGTCCGGCTGCCAGATCGTGCGGGTGGCGTGTCCGACGCAGGACGACGCGGACGCGCTGGCCACCATCGCGAAGAAGTCGCAGATCCCGGTCATCGCGGACATTCACTTCCAGCCGAA
>NZ_JBEPEL010000038.1:0-61822 GCF_040300825.1 Streptomyces sp. NPDC000229 | reverse complement strand
CGTCGGTCGCCAATGCTCCGCAGTGGCTCCCTCCTCCGCCTTGCGATGCACGGCACCAGACGCCACTCCCTGATCCAGCCTGATCCAAACGAAAGCCCCTAGGGCGGAGCCCGCGCCTCGCGGTTCGCACGGCCACAGCCCGGCCCGCCGGCCGCCCCAGCCCCCGCCCGGGCAGCGACCCCGCCCCGGCCGCGACCCCGGCCCGCCCCGGCACGGGTTCGCGGCTCCCCCGCCCAGCTCCAGCTCCGGCCCCGGCCCCGGGGCTCGTGCCGCTGGCGTCTCACGGGTCGCCGGCCCGGGGCTGATGCCCCGTACAAGGGCGCGCCCCTGGCGTACTGGTGTCGGATTACCATGGCGGCTGGTCTTTTTCGGCCTCTCCCCGGCCGGGGCCCGGTCGCGCGGCGCGGTCGTCCCCGAACCGGAGAAGTGGAGTCACCCCCCATGAACCTCGGCGTGCGCTGGACCCTGCACGGCGACGGACGGACACCCGCTCCAGGAGCCGTGGTCCGCCCCGACGAGCGGCTGTCCTGGCCCCGTACGGCCGGACTCGGCGCGCAGCACGTGGTGGCCATGTTCGGCGCGTCGTTCGTGGCGCCGGTCCTGATGGGGCTCGACCCCAATCTGGCGATCATGATGTCGGGCGTCGCCACGGTGATCTTCCTGCTCGCCACGCGCGGCAAGGTCCCCAGCTACCTGGGCTGCTCGCTCTCCTTCGTGGGCGTGGCGGCGACCGTCCGGGCGTCCGGCGGGGACAGCGCCACCGTCACCGGGGCGGTGCTGGTGGTCGGCGCCGTGCTGTTCCTGGCGGGGCTGGCGGTACGGCGGTTCGGCGCGCGGATCATCCACGCGGCGATGCCGCCGATCGTGACCGGCGCCGTCGTCATGCTGATCGGCTTCAACCTGGCGCCGGTGACGGCGTCGACGTACTGGCCGCAGGACCAGTGGACCGCGCTGCTGGTGATGCTGTTCACCGGCCTCGCCGTCGTCTGCCTGCGCGGCTTCTGGTCACGGGTGGCGATCTTCCTGGGCCTGGTCTTCGGGTACGCCCTGTCCTGGGTGCTGGACCTGGCCTTCGGCAAGATCCACTCCCCGCTGGGCGGCGCCGAGGCCGTCGACCACTGGCGTCTGGACCTGTCCGGTGTGGCGAAGGCCGACTGGATCGGTCTGCCGTCCTTCCACGCCCCGGCCTTCGAGTGGTCGGCGATCCTCGTCGCCCTGCCGGTGGTCATCGCGCTGGTCGCGGAGAACGCCGGACACGTCAAGGCCGTCGGCGAGATGACCGGCGACCCGCTCGACGACAAGCTCGGCACCGCCATCGCCGCCGACGGCGCCGCGTCGATCCTGTCCACCGCCGTGGGCGGCCCGCCGAACACCACGTACTCCGAGAACATCGGCGTCATGGCCGCCACCCGCGTCTACTCGACGGCCGCCTACTGGGCCGCCGCCGGCTTCGCGCTGCTGTTCGGCCTGTGCCCCAAGTTCGGCGCCGTCGTCGCCGCCATCCCCGGCGGTGTGCTCGGCGGTATCACCGTCATCCTCTACGGCATGATCGGCCTGCTGGGCGCGCAGATCTGGATCAACGCCAAGGTCGACCTGCGCAACCCCCTGAACCTCGTCCCCGCCGCCGCGGGCATCATCATCGGCGTCGGCGGTGTGAGCCTGAAGATCACCGACAACTTCGAGCTGGGCGGCATCGCGCTCGGCACGATCGTCGTGATCACCGGCTACCACGTCCTGCGGGCCTTCGCCCCGGCGCATCTCAAGGAGCAGGAGCCCCTGCTGGACGCGGGCACGAGTTCCTACGAAGGTGCTCAGCCGGTCGCCAAGTCGTAGGCGTACTCGGCGGAGAACTCCCCGGCCGAGCCCGAGCAGCCGTCCGACTCGCCCGGCAGCTTGATCCACAGGTGGGCGTCGATCCGGGCCTCGCCGGTCCGGGTCGTCGGCGTCCGGCCCAGTGCCCGGCCCGCCGGGTCGCACCACTCGCCGGGCGCCGGGGCGCCGTTGCCGTTGCGGCTGGTGTCGATGACGGCGCCCAGGTGGGACGGACCGCCGAGCGCGGCGAGCACGCGCCGGGCGCAGGAGGCCTCGGCGGCGGTGCCGTGGAAGTTGGACACGTTGGTGAAGATGCCGTCGCTGCTGGTCGCGGCGCCCGCCTCGCGCAGGGCGCCGGCCATCTTCGCCGCCGAGTGCCAGCCGGAGTGGCCGGCGTCGAAGTACACCTTGGCCCTCGGGTTGGCGGCCCTGAGCGTCTTGCCCGCCCGGGCCGGCGAGGCGTACCGGGCTGCGCGCTGACCGGACGAGAGGCAGTCGGCGAGCGCGATCGAGTCGGGTTCCAGGACGACGATGACCGGCCCGCTGCCGAGCCCTTCGGCGAAGTCCCGTATCCACCCGTCGCTGCTGGTTCCGTTCCGTCCGGCGCTGTGCGCGCACGCCTGACAGCGTGCGTTCCCCCTCCCCCGGGGTGCTCGCCCGGGCGGATCGTTCCCCCGTTTCGGGGAAGCCCGGCGCGATGACACCACCGAGAGCCTACCTACTGGGACGCTGCCCCCATGGCGCAGATCGAGCAGTTCTCGTCGGCCCCGTCGGCGGTCGGTCCGGTGGTGACGCGGATGCGCGCGTTCCGCGAGTTGTGGCCGGCGTCGGACGGGGTGGCGGTGTTCAACCGGGTCTACCTCACCGTCACGGAGGAGATCGACCGGCGTATCGACGCGGGCGAGTTCGCCGACCGGCGGGCCGCCGCCACGCTGGACGTCCGCTTCGCGGAGCGCTATCTCATGGCCGTCGACGCGGTCGCCGCGGGCGGGCGGCCGCCTGCGTGCTGGCGGCCGCTGTTCCAGTACCGGCGCCACCCCGGGGTACGCCCGCTGCAGTTCGCGCTGTCCGGTATCAACGCGCACATCGGGCACGACCTGGCGCTGGCCGTGGTGGACGCCTGTCGTACGCTCGGCTGCGAACCGGCCGACCTGGAGGGCGAGTTCGAGCGGGTGGGCGACATCCTCACGTTGCTGGAGGAGCGCATCCGTGAGGAGCTGATGCCGGGGCCGGACCTGCTGGAGATCGCCGACCCGCTGACGCACCTGCTGGGCTGCTGGAGCCTGGAGCGGGCCCGGGACGGGGCGTGGCTCGCGGCCCGCTCCCTGTGGCAGCTGCGCCGGCTGGGCGGGCTGCCGGAGCTGGCCGAGGAGTTCACCGAACGCCTCGACCGCTCCGTGGGGCTGGTGGGGCGGATGCTGCTGACGCCGCTCACACCGTGCGGCGGCTGACGGCTCGCACGGCGTTCCGCCCCACTGCTCCGACGACCGTCAGTCCTCCGGCAGTTCCACCGGGGCGATCTCGTCGTAGACGTCACCCGGACCGGGGTTGGTGGCGTCGGTCGCACCGCCGAAGTGGTGCATGACGCCCCACACGGCGTTCAGCGCGGTCTGTACGGCGCCCTCGGCCCAGCCGGCCGTCCAGGAGATGTCGTCGCCCGCGAGGAAGATGCCCCGCTTGTCCTCGGGCAGCCGGTGCTGCATGAAGTGGGTGAACAGGCGCCGCTGGTAGCGGTAGTGGCCGGGGAGGTTGGCCTTGAAGGCGCCCATGAAGTAGGGCTCGTTCTCCCAGGACACGGTCACCGGGTTGCCGATGATGTGCTTGCGGATGTCGACCTTCGGGTAGATCTCGCCGAGCGACTTGAGCATGACCTCCATGCGCTCGTTGGCGGAGAGCGGCAGCCACTTCAGGCTGTCGTCGCACCACGTGTACGACAGGCAGATGACGGCGGGCTTGTCCGGGCCGTCGTCCAGCAGGTACGTACCGCGGGTCATCCGGTCGGTGAGCGTCATCGACATGACGTCACGGCCGGTCTCCTCGTCCTTGTCCAGCCAGAAGGGCCGGTCGACCGGGACGAACAGCTTGGACGACTCCATGTAGTGGGTGCGCTCCATCGCCGTCCAGTGGTCGATGGGGAACAGCGAGTCGTCACAGGCGATCTTGGACAGCAGCATCCAGGACTGGGCGGTGAAGATCGCCGCCTGGTAGGTGCGGATGTCGCCGTTCGCGTCGGTGACGGTGATGCGGTTGCCGGCGGTGCGGTGCAGGCGCGTGACGGCGGGCTTGGGGTCGCCCTCGTGCAGGGACTTCAGCGACGTACCGAGCGGCCAGTGGACGATCTTCTCCGGCTCGCGCTCCCACAGGCGCAGCGGCAGCTGCTGCGAGCCGCCGACGATGCCGCGGTGGTGGTCGTCGGCCTCGGTGTAGACGACGCGGAGGATCTCCAGGATGGAGTTGGGGAAGTCGGTGTCCCAGCCGCCGGTGCCGAAGCCGACCTGGCCGAAGATCTCGCGGTGCCGGAAGGACTTGAACGCCTCGGACTCGCACAGGAAGCCGTAGAAGGTCTGGTTGTCGAGCTTCTCGACGAGCTTGGCCCAGATCTCGCGGATGCGCGGGACGTCACGCTCGCGCATGGCGCGGTTCATGTCGGAGAAGTCCGCGCCCTCCTCCAGGCAGGCGTTCCAGGCCTTGGCCACGTCGCGGTAGACCTGCGGCAGGTCGTCGATGGTCTCGGCGTAGTGCGACTCGCCCTTGAGGTCGACGACGGTCGACGGGGTGGCCTCGGCCAGCGGGTTCGGGAACGGCCGGGTCTGAAGGCCCACGAGGTCGATGTAGTGCTGGAGCGCGGTCGAGGAGGGCGGGAAGCGCATGGCGCCCATCTCGGCGGTGAGCCCCTCCGTGCCGGTGCCCTCGAAGCCGACGGTGCGCAGCCGGCCGCCGATCTGGTCGGCCTCGTAGACGACGGGCTTGAGGCCCATCTTCATCAGCTCGTACGCGGCGACGATGCCGGACAGTCCGCCGCCGATGACGGCGACCTCGGTGCCGTGCTCGGTCGCGGGTATCTGTCCGAGTCCGGCCGGGTGGGCCAGGTAGTCGTCGTACGCGTACGGGAAGTCCGGACCGAACATGGTGATCGGCGGCTGCGCGTCGGTGTGCTGGACGGCGGTGGGCACCGTGGACGTCATGGGGTACGGGCTCCTTGCGGGAAAGCTTCGGGAGGGGCGGGAGGCTCAGACGAGGGAGGTGTAGAGGCCGGGGCGGCGGTCGCGCAGGTACGGGTTGCCCTCGCGCGAGGTGGTCAGGAACTCCGGGTCGACGTCACCGACGACCAGTTCCTCGCCGCGTCCGGCGCGTGCGCGGGCCGTGCCGTCGGGGCCGGCCAGGGCGGACAGGCCGACGAACTCGAAGTCGCCCTCGGGGCCGGACCGGTTGGCGTACGCGACGTAGATCTGGTTCTCGAAGGCGCGCACCGGTACGACCGACTCGGCGACGACTTCGGCGGGATGCATCAGGGCGGTGGGCACCAGCAGGAGCTGGGTGCCGGCCAGGGCGTGCGCCCGGACGTTCTCGGGGAACTCCACGTCGTAGCAGATCATCAGGCCGACGCGCACTCCGCCGAGCTCCGCCTGGACGACCGGCTGGTCGCCGGGCGTGAACGAGTCGGTCTCGAAGCCGCCGTAGAGGTGGGTCTTGCGGTAGCCGAGGAGCCGGGTGCCGTCCGGCCCGATCAGCTGCGCGGAGTTGTACACCTGGTCGCCGTCGCGCTCGGGGTAGCCGTACGCGATGGCGAGGCCGTGGCGCTCGGCGATGTCGGCGACGGCGTCGGCACCGTCGCCGTCGGCGGGCTCGGCCAGCCGGGCGACGCCGTCGCCGATCGCGTACCCGGTCAGGAACATCTCGGGGGCGACCAGCAGGGCGGCACCGGTGGCGGCGGCACGGGCGGCGGCCTCGTCGAGGACCTTGAGATTGGCGGCGACGTCACCGGGCTGTCCGGAGCTCTGGAGCAGGGCGGTGCGCAGCGGCGGCATCGGCAGACCTCGGTCGGGTGCGTGGCGGGAGGGAAAGGCGTCAGGAGACGTTCAAAACGGTACGGTCCGGTGTTCTTCCGGGACAAGGCGTGACCGTTGCGGACCGACGATCGATCTGTTGCGCGGATGGGGTCCTGCCCGGTGATTCATTGCGCGGTCGTCCTTCCGGGGGCGGACGCCGGTCCCCGCCATCCGGCGGAGGACGGTCGCGACCGGCGAGCGATGTGGAGCGGCAGGGGTGCGCGGAACAGTGGTGGACGTCCGGTCACCTGCGGAAAGGGCCCACCATGAACCGTCGTACGAAGATCGCCGCCATTGGCGCGACCCTGCTCCTCACCGCCGGGGCCGCGGGCTCCGCCGTCGCCTCCGGGGACGGGGCGGGCGCCGGGCCGCGGGAGGCGGCCGCGCTCACCGGCACGGCGAAGCTGTACCGGCCGGCCGGTGACGACATCACCTTCACGTTCGACGCGCACCTGGCAGCGGAGGACAACATGGACCCGGAGGCGGCGACCGGCACGTTCGGCTTCCGGCACGTCTTCCCGGACGGCACGTCCGGCTGGGCGAAGGCCCGGGTGGACTGCCTGGTCACGGGCGGCAGGGTGGCGGTCGTGACCGGTGTCGTCACCGACTCCGACACGCCGTTCAAGGGCAAGCGCGTGGGGATCTCGGTGCACGACCAGGGCAGGCACGACCGGCTGGGCTACAGCTGGATCGGCTCGGAGCCGGAGGAGACCAGAAAGCTGCCGAAGTGCATGAGCGCCGCGCCCTTCGAGAAGGTCGAGCACGGCACCGGCGACTTCCGGGTGCTGCCGTGGTACCCGGAGTACCCGTCGGACTGACTAGGCCGGCGAGCCGGAGGAGAAGCGCCGCAGCAGCGGCGAGAGCACCAGCACCGACTTGGTGCGCTCCACGAACGGCTCGCCCGCGATCCGCTCCAGCACGCGCTCGAAGTGGCGCATGTCGGAGGCGAAGACCTGGACGATCGCGTCCGCGTCACCGGTGACGGTGGACGCGGCCGCGACCTCCGGGTACCGCTCGAGACCGCGCTGGATGGTCTCGGGCGAGGTGTTGCCGCGTGCGTAGATCTCGATGAAGCCCTCGGTCTCCCAGCCGAGCGCCGCCGGGTCCACCCGGACGGTGAACCCGGTGATGGCGCCTTCGGCGCGCAGTCGGTCCACGCGCCGCTTGACGGCGGGCGCGGACAGGCCGACGAGCGAGCCGATGTCGGCGTAGGAACGGCGGGCGTCTTCCGCGAGGGCGTGGACGATGCGTTCGTCGAGATCGTTCAGTCGCACGACGGGTGGGTCACTTCTCTGCTGTGGCCAATCGGGAGCGGCGCATGCCGTACACGAAGTAGACCACGAGACCCACGGCCATCCAGACACCGAAGTAGACCCAGGTGATCATGTCGAGGCTGTACATGCTGTAGCCGCAGAACAGGAAGCCGAGCACGGGGAAGACCGGGCCGAACGGCACCTTGAAGCTGCGCTGGAGCTCCGGCCTGGTGTAGCGCAGGACGACGACCGCGATGTTGACCAGGGCGAAGGCGAACAGCGTGCCGATGCTGGTGGCGTTGACGAGCTCGCCCAGCGGGACGGCGGCGGCGAGGACGCCGCAGAACAGCGAGACGAGCACCGTGTTGGCCCGCGGGGTGCCGGTCTTGGGGTTGACCTTGCCGAAGACCTTGGGCACCAGACCGTCGCGGGACATGGCGAACAGGATGCGGGTCTGGCCGTAGAGCACGGTGAGGACGACGCTGGCGATGGAGATGACCGCGCCGGCGGCGAGCAGGGTGCCCCAGAAGCTCTGGCCGGTGACATCGTTCATGATCGCGGCGAGGGACGCCTCGGAGCCCTCGAACTTCTTCCAGTCCCAGGCGCCCACGGCGACGGCCGCGACCAGCACGTACAGGGCGGTGACGATGACCAGCGAGAGCATGATCGCCTTCGGCAGGTCCCGCTTGGGGTCCTTGGCCTCCTCACCCGCGGTGGAGGCGGCGTCGAAACCGATGTACGAGAAGAAGAGGATCGCGCCCGCCGCGCCGACGCTGCCGGCGCCGAGCGGCATGAAGTCGGAGTAGTTGCCGGAGTTGAAGCCCATGAAGCCGATGGCGCAGAACAGCACGAGCGCGGCGATCTTGACGACCACCATGATCGTGTTGGCGCGGGCCGACTCCTTGGCGCCGCCGAGCAGGAAGAGCATCGCCAGCACGACGACGATCAGGGCCGGCAGGTTGAACACGCCGCCCTCGCCGGGCGGCGCGGTGAGCACCTCGGGCAGGGTCACGCCGATGGTGCCGTCGAGGAGCTGGTTGAGGTAGTCGCCCCAGCCGACCGCCACGGCGGCGACGGACACGCCGTACTCCAGGAGCAGGCACCAGCCGCACACCCAGGCGACGAGTTCACCCATCGTTGCGTACGCGTACGAGTACGAGGAGCCGGCGACGGGGATGGTGCCGGCCAGTTCGGCGTAGGACAGGGCCGAGAAGAGCGCCGTGAGCCCGGCGAAGACGAAGGCGAGCGTGACGGCCGGGCCGGCCAGCGGGACGGCTTCGCCGAGGACGACGAAAATGCCGGTGCCGAGCGTGGCACCGATGCTGATCATGGTCAGCTGCCACATGGAGAGTGAGCGGCGGAGCGAACCGCCCTCACCCTGGCCACCCTCTGCGACCAGCACATCCACCGGCTTGCGGCGGGTGAGGGCGGAGAGCCTGGGCGCCTTGGGGGCGGTCGGCTCGGTGGCGGGAGGGGCTGTGCCTTGGTCCAGCACTGCGGAGGCTCCTTCATCGCTGCGGGTCGGGGGGAGGGCGACCTGCGGCGGTTCGTGGGCGTGTCGGGACGACCCACGGGGGAAGGGAACCGCCGAGCAGGCGGTCACCGCCACTCCTGGTACGGGGCACGAGCCTAAAGGGCGCGCTTCGCGCTCGTAATGCAGGGTTGTTGCGCATCCGCGAATGATCATTGCGCGCTTGGGGCACAGACGGGGAAACATTGCGCCCCGCCGCACGAATCGACACATTGGGGGTCCGGGGCAGGCATTTCACCGACCGGAGGAGACCCGTATGACCTGGCAGGATCCGGTGCCTTTTCTGCGCGGTACGGCCTGGCTGGACGACTGCGGCCGGGCGGTGCGCGCCGACCCGGCGCAGGTGGCGCGGCTGCCGTGGGAGACCGCGGAGCGTGCCGCGCTGCCCATCGGCGTACGCCTGGAGTTCACGGCGTCGCCGGGCACCCGGGCGATGGAGATCCGTTACCGCGCGGCCGTACCGGGGCGGAACCAGGCGCTGCGGGAACTGGCGCACTGCTTCGCGCTGTGGGAGGGCGACGCCTGCGTCCACGAGACGTTCAGCCGCCCCGAGGAGGAGACGGAGATCACCATTCCGCTCCCCGCGGGGCCGGGGCCGGGGCCGTTCACCGTTCATCCGCCCGAGAGCCAGGCTCCGGAGATCCTGGGGCTGCGGGCCGTCGGCGGCACCCTCTCCCCCGCTCCGCCGCGGCCACGCTGGCTGGTCCACGGCGACTCGATCACGGAGGGCTGGTGGTCCACCCGTCCCGCCCACGCCTGGCCCGCCGTCGCGGGGCGCGCCCTCGGGGTGGACACGGTCAACCTCGGGTACGCGGGCTCCGCGCGCGGCGAGCTGTCCACCGCCCAGCAGCTGGCCGCCCTCCCCGCCGACCTCCTCACCCTCGCGTTCGGCACGAACTGCTGGTCCGGCGTCCCCCACTCCGCTCCGCTGCTGTACGAGACGACCCGCGCCTTCATCACCCTCGTACGCCGGGGCCACCCGGACACGCCCCTGCTGCTGCTCTCGCCGCTGCTGCGCCCCGAGGCGGAGTCCACGGCCAACGCCCTGGGCGCGACGCTGGCCGAGCTGCGCACCGCCATGGAGGAGGCCGTCCGGGACCTGATCGCGGCCGGTGACGGACGGCTGTCGCTGCTGCCCGGCCGTGACCTGCTCGAGCCCGGGAACCTCGCGGACGGCCTGCATCCGGACGACGCGGGGCACGCGCGGGTCGCCGCGGCGGTCGCGGCGGCCGTACGGAGCGAGGTGTCGCTCAGTGGACGGGCCTTGTCGCGAACGTGAGAGGAATGACCCGGCGAAGGCGGGGTAGGGGCGCCCTCGGCCGGTGACATCCCGTTCCGGCTCCCGACTCCCACGTCCCGGGTTCCCGTCCAGAAGGAGGTTCTGTCGTGCTGATGCCGCATCCGTCGATGCTGCGCACACTTGTGTCCAGGTATGAGGAACTGGCCGCCACCAGCGCGGATTCGGCGGACCCGAAGATCAGGCGTCAACGGGAGGACACCGCTTACACCCTCTGCGTGTCCACCGGTACGCGTGACATACGCGACGCGCTGACCGTGGCCAGACAGGTGATCGCAGCGGCCGGTGAACCGTCGGCCGTCTCGGCGACGCCGGTCTCGGTTTGAGCGGACGGAGAGGGCGGCGACCGGCACTCTCCGGTCGCCGCCCTCGGCGTCAGCACGGCGGAGTCACGTTTCTTCCGGCCGCCCCGGGCCACTACGATCCAACCGCCGTTGAACATGAGAAACAGGCCGGGCGGCCGACTCACCGACGTTTCCGGTGCCCCGCCGCGGAACCCGCCCGTCCCGTTTCCGATTGCGAGAGGTGCTTGTGAACACCAGCGAATCGAGCGTGCGGGACCGCCTCTGTGAGGCCCTGCGGGAGCGCGAGGAGGAGATCGCCGACCGGTGGGTCCGCCTCCAGCTGGAGCAGGCGGTGCTCAGTACGGACATGAGTGAGCACGAGGTGCGCGAGGAAGCCGACCTGCTGATCTCCGCCCTCGCCGCGGGACTGGCCAGCGACGTACCGGTGGAACGCCTGGTGGCGTCCCGCAACGAACTGCGCCAGACGGTGATAGAGCTGTCGCTGCGCCGCGCGCGGGCGGGCGCCTCCCCGACCGCCACCTCGATGGCCGTGCTGTCGCTCAAGGAGGCGCTGCTGTCCGCCGTACAGCACACCACTCGCGACTCGGCCGAGCTGTTCTCCGCCGTCATCCTGGTCAACCGGCTGCTGGACGCGGCCGGTGTGCTCTCGTTCGAGACGTATGTGGAGGGCCGCGAGGAGATCATCCAGCGGCAGAGCCGGCAGCTGCTCGAAGTCTCCACGCCGGTGGTCCGGTTGTGGCGGCACGTTCTCGCCGTACCGCTGATCGGCACGCTGGACACGGCGCGTACGCAGGTCGTGATGGAGAGCCTGCTGCAGGCGATCCAGGACCACGAGGCACAGGTCGCCATCATCGACATCACCGGTGTGCCGGCCGTCGACACCGCGGTCGCCCAGCATCTGATGCACACGGTGAACGCGGTGCGGCTGATGGGCGCCGACTGTGTGATCAGCGGGATCCGTCCGCCGATCGCCCAGACCATCGCGCAGCTGGGCATCGACCTGTCGACGATCCTGACCCGCGCGACGCTGGCCGACGCCCTGGCAGCCGCCATCCAGCTGACCGACCAGCCCGCCGTCGGCCAGGACGCCGGCACCGCACGGCCGGTCACCGCACGGCCGGTGACCGCGTGACGGCCCCTCGCGCCACCGGCGTACCGATCCTGCGACTCGGCGACGTGCTGATCACCGGGCTGCTCAACGAGCTCGACGACCAGTCGGCGGTGGCCTTCACCGACGAACTCACCGAGCGGATCGTCGGCGACGGCGCCCGGGGTGTCCTGATCGACATCTCCCGGTTGGAGATCATCGACTCGTTCGTGGCGCGCACCCTGATGGAACTGACCACCATGGCCCGCCTCCTCGGTGCCCGGGTCATCGTGGCCGGGATGCGGCCCGCGGTCGCCATCACCCTGGTCGAGCTGGGGCTGCAGCTCACCGGCGTGGAAACCGCCCTCAACGCGGAGCAGGGCCTGACCGCGCTCGGCTGGCACCGCATGCCCCAACCCCCGGGGGAGGTCCGACGTGACGCTCCACGGTGAACGGGTGGCGGCGCCGGGCGCCGACCTGATCGCCCAGCGCTCCCCCGCGGCGGGTTCCTCGGTCACGTCCAGCCGGTCCGGCACCTCCGGCGGGGCGTCCGCCGACCCCGAGGCACCCACCGGGAGTCATGGCGGCGGCTCCCGTTACAACGTCGCTTCCGAGGAGGACCTCCTGACGGTGCGTCACGCCGTGCGGGCCGCCACCGTGGAGGCCGGCTTCGGGCTCGTCGACCAGACCAGGATCGTCACCGCCGCCAGTGAGCTCGCACGCAACGCGTACGTCCACGGGGGCGGCGGCGCGCTGGAGATCCAGATCGTGACGCGGTCCGGGCGCAAGGGCCTACGGCTGACGGTCCGGGACGACGGCCCCGGCATCCCCGACGTGGAGCAGGCGCTCGCCGACGGGTTCACCACGGGGACGGGGCTCGGCCACGGCCTGGGCGGAGCCCGGCGGCTGATGCACGAGTTCCAGGTCCACAGCGCCCCCGGCGAGGGCACCACCGTGGTGGTCACGCGCTGGAACGACCGCTGATGGGTTCGCCGATGTCCGTGACCGCGCACATCCCGGTCGACCACTACAGCGCCGTCCACCTCGCGGCCACGACCGCCCGCCGGACGGCGCTGGACCAGGGGCTCACCGGAGCCCTGCCCGACCAGGCCGCCGTACTCGCCAGCGAGCTGGCCGGCAACGTCGCCAAGCACGCCCTGCACGGCTCCCTGTACATCCAGCCGCTGCCGCTGCGCACCGGCGTGGAGATCCTCGCCGTGGACCGGGGCCCGGGCATGGCCGACCTGGAGCAGTGCCTCACCGACGGGTACACCACCAGCAGCACGCTCGGCTCCGGCCTCGGCGCGGTACGCAGGATCGCGGACGAGTTCACCGTGCGTACGAGGGAGGGCACGGGCACCGTCGTCTCCGCCCGCCTGGGCGAACCGGGCGCCGGGCCCGCCGACGGGACGCCGGGCGTCGGCGCGGTGCGTGTGCCCGCCGACGGGGAGACCGCCTGCGGGGACTCCTGGGGCCTCGCCGTCGCCGAAGACGTACGTACCGCGCTCGTCGTGGACGGGCTGGGGCACGGCAAGCCCGCCGCCGAGGCAGCCGAGCTGGCCGTGCGCGCCTTCCACCGGGACCCCGGTCAGCCGCTGCCCCAGCTGCTGCGCACGATGAATCGTGCCCTGCGGCGCAGCCGGGGCGCGGCGGTCGGACTGCTGCGGCTGTCGACCCAGGGCATCGAGCAGTGCTCGGTGGGCAATGTGCGCACCCTGCTACTGGGCCACGACGGGGTCCGCCGGCGCTTCGGCGGCCAGCCGGGGGTGGTCGGCTGGAACATGCCCGAGCCCCGGGTACAGCGGGTTCCCGCCGAGCCGGGCACCATCGCCCTGCTGCACAGTGACGGCATCGACGCCCGCTGGACGCACACCCTGACCCCGTTCCTCGCCGGGCTGCCCGCCCCGCTGCTCGCCGGCGCCCTCGTCCACGAGCACCGGCGCAGCCGGGACGACGCGACCGTCCTCACCCTCGGCCCGGCGCGGAGAGAAGCATGAAACCGCAGATCACGACCCTCCACTCACTCGCGGGGCTGCGCAGCGCCCTGCGCCGCCTCGCCCACCGGGCGGGCCTGCCCGTCGAACTGCGCTACCGGCTCGCGCTGTCGGCGACCCGGGTGGCCGGCGGTGAACTCGCGGCCGGCCGGCCCGTGCTGCTGGAGACGGTGCCGCCACAGCCGGCCGACCGCGCGGAGGGCTCGTCGGAGGAGCGGCCGGACGGTCCGGCCGAGGGGAAGCTGGTCGTCCGGCTGCACCTGCCGCACGCACCGCGCAGGCCGTCACTGGAGGGGCTCCCCCTGCCCGCGGAGCGGCTGCCCGGCACGGCCGCCGTCTGGCGGGTCCCCGTGCCCCTCCCGTCCGCCACGGACCCGTGCAGGGACGATCCGCCCGGCCTGGTCGAGCTGCTGGAGGAGGAGCTGAGCGCGGCCGTCGACCGGGTGGACGCACTCGCCGAGGACCACCAGCGCCTCAAGCACGAACTGGCCGAGACGAACAGCGGCGTGCTGGCCCTGTACGTACAGCTGGAGGAGCGCGACGAGCAGCTGCGCCAGGCGCACGGCCGGATACTGCGCCAGCTGGAGGACGCCCTGCGCCCGCCGCCGGTACGGGTGCCCGGTCTGGAGATGGCGGTCCACTACGAGCCGGCGGAGAAGTACGCCCCGACGGGCGGGGACCTGTACGACTGGTTCGTCCTGCCGGACGGCACCGTGCACATCACGGTGGTGGACGCCCTGGGCCACGGCCTGACCAGTACACGCAGCGCGCTCAACGTCACCCACGCCGTACGCACCCTCGCCCTGGAGGGCCACCCCCTGGAGTCGATCGTCGCCAGGACGGACGAGGTCCTCGCGACCTTCGACCACGAGCTGATGGCGACCGTGCAGCTGGTCCGGCTCGATCCGGAGACCGGGGAGCTGGTGCTGGCGAACGGCAGCCACCCGCCGGCCCTCCTCGTCCGGGAGGACGGTGACTCGTCCCTGCTGGAGGTACGCGGCCGGGGTATCGGCTTCCCGCTGCCCGGCAGCGAGCGGCTGCTGCGCGACCGCCTCGACCCCGGCGACCTGCTGGTGCTCTACACGGACGGGCTGACCGAGAGCCGCCGCGACCCGCGCGAGGGCGAGCAGCGGCTGGCACGGGCGGCACGCCGCCATCGCCACCGGCCGATAGAGGAGGTCCCGGCGGCCATCGCGGACGACATGCACACGGTGATCCTGCATCCCGACGACACCGTGGCCCTGACCGTGCGGCGGGTGCGGGCGGATCCTCGCCAGGCCCGCGGTTAACGCACGAGGTCTGGGTATGCGAGCGGTGATGAATGAAGGAGCCGCTCGTGGTTGTCATGATTTCGCCGTACGCCGACTGCGCCTCGGCCCGTGACACGGCCGCGCGTTTCGTGGCCGAGCACTGCCCGTGGGCGGACCTGGACGCGGTGCAGCTGGTCGTCACCGAGCTGACGGCAAACGCCCTGCGCCACACCCGCGGCTGGTGGCGGCTTCGGCTGCGCGCCGAGCGCGAGGAGCTGACCGTGGAGCTGGAGGACTCCAGCCCGGCCGTCCCCGAGGCGCGTACACCGGACTTCACCGGTGATGGCGGCGGGTTCGGCTGGCCCATGGTCCTGCGACTGGCGGGCCGGGTGGAGGTCCGCCCCACCCCGTCGGGCAAGACGGTCCGGGCGGTCTGGTCCTCCGCGGCGGTGACGGCCTGACGGCCGGGCGCCAGGAACGTCCTTGAGCCGGCCGGGGGTCGCGCCGACGCCGTCGGCCCGGTCAGGACGCAGGCTCCCGTAGGCAGGACACTCCGTGTCCCGTCGCGCCGGGGCCGCAGTCACCGGGCCGGAGGCGTGGGCAACCGTCCGCCATCCGCTCAGGGCGGGGCCTACGAGGGCGCCTCGCGGGAACGAGCCGGTGCCCGAGCTTCCTGAGGCTACGCCCCTGCCTCCCCGGCACCGCTGACGCCCGGGGCGGTGTGCCCCGGGCGTCGGCGCCGAGCGGTCGGCCGGCGGGTTCAGTCCACGGCCAGGAGCCCTTCCCTGAGCCGTGCCGTGATCCGCGACAGCAGCCGGGACACATGCATCTGTGACACACCCAGTTCGGCGCCGATCTCCGACTGCGTCATCTCGTCCACGTACCGCATCTGCAAGATGCGGCGGTCCCGCTCGTCGAACTGCTCGATGAGCGGCTTCAGCGCCTGAACGTTCTCGACGATCTCCAGCTCGCGGTCCGGCTCGCCCAGCCGGTCGCCGAGGGTCTCGGAGGAGTTGTCGGCACTGTCGTCGAGCGGCAGGTCGATGGAGCCGGCGGTGTACCCGTTGGCGGCGACGAGCCCTTCGAGGATCTCTTCCTCCTCCATCCCCAGGTGTTCGGCGAGTTCGGCCGGGGTCGGGGAGCGGTCGAGGCGCTGGAAGAGCTCGTCGGTCGCACGGGCGATGTCGATGCGCAGCTCCTGGAGCCGCCGCGGCACGTGCACCGACCAACTGGTGTCGCGGAAGAACCGCTTGATCTCGCCGATCACACACGGCATCGCGAAGGTCGTGAACTCGACCTCACGGCTGAGGTCGAAGCGGTCGATCGCCTTGATCAGCCCGATGGTGCCGACCTGGATGATGTCCTCCATCTGGTCGGACCGGTTGCGGAAGCGCGTGGCCGCGTACTTGACCAGGGAGAGGTTGAGCTCGATGAGGGTGTTGCGTACGTACTGGTACTCCTCGGTGCCTTCCTCCAGGACGGCGAGCCGGTCGAAGAACTGCTTCGAGAGCTCCTTCGCGTCCTTCGGAGCCACCTCGCCGGGGTTCCGGATCTCCGGCAGATCGGTGGCCGTCTGCTGGGCGGAACCGGTCGAGATCGTGGTCGCCATGGACACTGCACCCTCCCTTTCATTTCCGTACGTTCGCAAGGCGCGTGTACCCACCTCAACCATAAGCACGCGCACGAATTCGGCCGGAGGCGAAAAAACCGGAGTGGCCGCCTCTCGCACACGGCGAGGGACGGCCACTTCGACGCACACCTGACGGGGCGTCAGCTCCAGCTGGCGTGCAGCGGCTTGCCCTCGGCGTAACCGGCGGCACTCTGGACGCCCACGATCGCCTTCTCGGCGAACTCCTCCAGGGAACCGGCACCCGCGTACGTGCACGAGGAGCGCACACCCGCGATGATGGAGTCGATCAGGTCCTCGACGCCGGGGCGGGACGGGTCGAGGAACATCCGCGAGTGGGAGATGCCCTCCTCGAAGATCGCCTTGCGGGCCCGGTCGTACGCGGACTCCTCGCTCGTACGGTTGCGGACGGCACGCTTGGACGCCATGCCGAACGACTCCTTGTACAGACGGCCACTGGCGTCCTGCTGGAGGTCGCCCGGGGACTCGTACGTACCGGCGAACCAGGAACCGATCATCACGTTGGACGCACCGGCGGCGAGCGCCATGGCGACGTCGCGCGGGTGGCGGACACCGCCGTCGGCCCACACGTGCTTGCCGTACTTCTTCGCCTCGGCGGCGCACTCCAGGACGGCGGAGAACTGCGGGCGGCCCACGCCGGTCATCATGCGGGTGGTGCACATGGCGCCGGGACCCACACCGACCTTGATGATGTCCGCGCCGGCCTCGATGAGGTCGCGCACGCCCTCGGCGGCCACGATGTTGCCCGCGACGATCGGCACCTGCGGGTCGAGGCCGCGGACGGCCTTCACCGCGGCGATCATCGACTCCTGGTGGCCGTGCGCGGTGTCCACGACGAGCGTGTCGACACCCGCGTCGAGGAGCTGCTTGGCCTTGCCCTCGACGTCGCCGTTGATGCCGACGGCGGCGGCGATGCGGAGCTTGCCGTTCGCGTCGACGGCCGGCGTGTAGAGGGTGGCGCGCAGCGCGCCCTTGCGGGTCAGGATGCCGGCGAGGCGGCCTTCCTTGTCCACGGCCGGGGCGTAGCGGCGGTTGTGGTGGTCGAGGGTGTTGAACGCCTCACGCGGGTCGATGTCCGCGTCGAGCAGCAGCAGCTCGTCCTTGGACATGACCTCGGACAGCTGGGTGAAGCGGTCGACCCCGGACAGGTCCTCGTCGGTGACGACACCGATCGGACGCTGGTCGGCGTCCACGACGACACCGGCGTTGTGCGCGCGCTTGGGGAGCAGCGACAGCGCGTCGGCGACCGTCTGGTGCGGGTCGAGGACGATCGGGGTGTCGAGCACGTGGTGACGGCTCTTGACCCAGGCGACGACGTCGGTGACGACCTCGATCGGAATGTCCTGCGGGATGACGACGAGGCCACCGCGCCGGGCGACGGTCTCGGCCATCCGGCGGCCGGCGATCGCCGTCATGTTGGCGACGACCAGCGGGATGGTGGTCCCGGTGCCGTCGGGGGAGGACAGGTCGACGCCCTGGCGGGAGCCCACGGCCGAGCGGCTAGGCACCATGAATACGTCGTCGTACGTGAGGTCGTACGGCGGCTTCAGGTCATTGAGGAAACGCACGTGCTGAACATCCCAGTCGTTCGGAGTTGGCCCCCGGGCATTTCAGCCGGGGGGAAAACGCACGTACTTCATTCTCCCATGCCCGCACACGCGTACGCCCCAGGCGAAAGCCACAGGCCCTGGAAGGAGCAGTGGTAGTTTCCTCCAAGCCCAGGTGGCCGCCGGGTACCGGCTACCGCCAGGGGTGCCCGTGAGCCCCGCTCCGGAGCGGGCGCCACGGGCGAGGGGCTACTCGTCCGGGTCCGCGCGGTCCAGGGCCGGGCGGGGACCGGGGGTGAACTCGGTCAGGAGGTAGTCCGCCGCCATGGTGTCCGTGACGAGGCTGGTCACCAGCCCCGACCGCAGCACCGCGCCGATCGCCGCCGCCTTGCGCCGGCCGCCCGCGATGGCCACGACCTCCGGGATGCGCCGCAGCCGGTCGGCCTCGACCGTGATGCACCGCTCGCCCAGGTCCCGCCCCACCCTGCGCCCGTTCGCGTCGAACAGGTGCGCCGACATCTCGGCCGCGACACCCAGCGAGGCGTAGTGCGCCCGCTCCTCGTCCGTGAGCATGTCGTGGACGGTCGAGATGCCCGGCTCCCAGGAACCGATGGACACGGCCGCGACGGTGACCTTGTCGAAGTATTCGAAGGCACGGGCGATACCGGTCTGGTTGCGCAGCGCCGCCGCGGTCGCCGGGTCGGGCAGCAGCATCGGCGCGTAGATCGGGTGCGCCTCGCCACCGGAGACCTGGGCGGCACGCCGTACCGCCTCCACCGAACCGCGCTCGGCGGTGCCGGCGTCGTACACACCCGTGAGCTGGACGACCGTGCAGGGCGGCAGCCGGTCGAGGGCGGCCGCCATGTGAATCGTGGAGCGGCCCCACGCGAGCCCCAGGACGTCGCCCTCCGCCACCAGCTCGCCGAGCAGGTCGGCCGCCACCTCGCCGAGGTTCTCGGGGTCCGGCGAGGCGTCCTCGCCCTCCGGCGGGGACTCGACGACGACGGCGTGACGCAGCCCGTACCGGGCGCGGAGCGCGTCGGAGCGCTCGGCGTCGAGCTCGGCGGGTACCCGGATCTCGATGCGTACGAGGTCACGCTCCAGAGCGGTCTCCAGGACCCTCGCGACCTTGAAGCGGCTGACGCCGAACTCCTCCGCGATCTGGATCTTGGACTTGCCCTCGAGATAGAAGCGACGGGCCATGGCCGCCGCCTGCACCAGCTCCGCGGGTCCCATCCGCAGGGCTGGCCGTCCCGCCGACATAGCAGACACCGCGATCTCCTCACTGCTGTTCACACTTCGGATCGCCATCCTTGCAGATCCGGCGGTCCGTGATCGGTCCTGTTGGGCTGCGTTCATCTGCCCGTGGTTCACCCGTGGCTCAGTGGCCGCACGCCCAGGCCGCCGTGGCCGTCGCCGCGGTGGCCTGTTCGCGCAGGGCCCGCACCGCGGCGGCCGGGTCCTTTGCTCCGTACACGGCGGAACCGGCGACGAAGACGTCGGCACCGGCCTCCGCGCAGCGCTCGATCGTGGCGGCCGAGACACCGCCGTCCACCTGGAGCCACAGCTGGAGGCCGTGCTTGGAGATCAGCTCCCGGGTCCGGCGGATCTTGGGCAGCATGATGTCGAGGAACGCCTGACCACCGAAGCCCGGCTCCACGGTCATGATCAGGAGCATGTCGAGTTCGGGGAGCAGGTCCTCGTACGGCTCGATGGGAGTGGCGGGCTTCAGCGCCATCGACGCCCGCGCCCCCTTGGCCCTGATCTCGCGGGCCAGCCGGACCGGGGCGGCGGCCGCCTCCACGTGGAAGGTGACCGAGCCGGCCCCCGCCTCCACGTACTGCGGTGCCCAGCGGTCGGGGTCCTCGATCATCAGGTGGCAGTCCAGCGGGGTGTCCGTCGCCCGGCTGAGCGACTCCACGACGGGCACGCCCAGGGTCAGGTTGGGCACGAAGTGGTTGTCCATGACATCGACGTGGAGCCAGTCGGCGCCTTCGACCGCCTTGGCCTCCTCGGCGAGACGGGCGAAATCGGCGGACAGAATGCTGGGGTTGATCTGGGCCATGTGCCAAGCCTGCCATGTCCCATGGGGTTTCTTTTACCCGATGCCCACGTGACCTTGGCGGGACCCGTCACACTTGGCACAAATCCCGGCGTATCGCTGTCCTCACGCTCTCACGCCGTGCGCCGCAGCAGCGCCAGGTACATGGCGTCCGTGCCGTGCAGATGCGGCCACAGCTGGACGTCGGGCCCGTCGCCGAGCGCGGGAACGCCGGGCATCAGGGGCCGGGCGTCGATCAGCTCGGCGCCGCCGTGCCTCTTCAGGACGTCGTCGACGACCACCCGGGTCTCGGCCAGGTGCGGCGAGCAGGTCGCGTACCCGACCACTCCGCCGACCCGGACGGCCTTCAACGCCTCGGTGAGCAGGGAGCGTTGCAGCGGGCCGAAGCTCTCCAGGTCCTCCGGGCGGCGGCGCCAGCGGGCCTCGGGACGGCGGCGGAGGGCGCCCAGGCCGGAGCACGGGACGTCCACCAGGGCGCGGTCGAAGGAGCCGGGGCGCCACGGCGGGCGGGTGCCGTCGGCCGCGATGACCTGGTACGGGCCCGGGTTGCCGGACAGCGCCCGCTCCACCAGCCGGGCGCGGTGCGGCTGCTTCTCGGAGGCGAGCAGGGCGGCGCCCCGCTGGGCGGCCAGGGCGCCCAGGAGGGCCGCCTTGCCGCCGGGGCCCGCACAGCCGTCGAGCCAGCGCTGGTCGGGGCCGTCGACCGGGGCGTTGGCGAGGGCGATCGCGACGAGCTGGCTGCCCTCGTCCTGGACGCCCGCCCTGCCCTCCCGCACGGCGTCGATCGCGCCGGGCTCGCCGCCCTCGGCGAGCCGTACGGCGTACGGCGACCAGCGGCCGGGCAGGCCCGCCTCGTCGCCCAGCACGTCGAGCAGCTCGTCGGTGGTGGACCGGCCGGGGCGGGCCACCAGCGTGACCTCGGGCCGCTCGTTGTCGGCCTCCAGGAGGTCCTCGATGCCGGCGCGGCCGCCGCCGAGCGCGTCCCACAGCGCGGAGACGATCCAGCGCGGGTGCGAGTGCACCACGGCCAGGTGGTCCTCGGCGTCCTCGTCGTACGGCGGTGCCACCTGCTGCACCCAGGCGTCGAGGTCCTGCTGCGCGATCTTGCGGAGGACGGCGTTGACGAACTTGGCCCGCCCGTCGCCGAGCACCACCCGCGCCAGCTCCACGCTCGCCGAGACGGCCGCGTGGGTGGGGATCCGCGTCCCGAGCAGCTGGTGCGCGCCCAGCGCGAGCACGTCCAGGACGGGCGGGTCCACCTCGCGCAACGGCCGGTCGATGCAGGCCCCGATGATCGCGTCGTACGTCCCCTGGCGGCGCAGCGTCCCGTACACCAGCTCCGTGGCGAGCGCCGCGTCCCGGCCGTCGAACCCCTCCTTCTCCCGCGCCTTCTTCAGCAGCGGCGGCAGGACGAGGTTGGCGTACGCGTCGCGCTCGTCGACGGCGCGCAGCGCCTCGAACGCCAGGATCCGCACGGGGTCCTTCTTGGGACGGCGGTACGGCTTGGGGGGACGGCGACGGGACTGCTCGCTCAAAAGGTGCTCCGCGTTCCGGTGAGATTCGATCCCTTTCAGCCTACGTCGGTCCCGCCCACCCGTCTCCCACCACCGCCCTTGCCCGACGGCGCTATGCGCCGGCCCCTGCTTTCTCGCCCGGGGCGATCCGGACGCCCCGCGCCCAGTCGGCTCCGCGCATCGGCTTCTTGCCCTGCGGCTGGACCCACAGCAGCTCGACGGCGTGCGAGCCGGTCCCGACGTACACGTTGTTCTTGGCCGCCGACAGCTCGCCGGGGGCCAGGTCCGTGCGGTCGGGCACGAGGGCGGCCTGGATGACCTTCAGCCGCTCGCCGCGGAAGACGGTCCAGGCACCGGGTGCGGGGGTGCAGCCGCGTACGACGCGGTCGACGCGCAGCGCCGGGGCGGTCCAGTCGAGGTGCGCGTCCTCCACGGTGATCTTCGGGGCGAGGGTGATGCCCTCCGCGGGCTGCGGCACCGCCTTGAGGGTGCCGTCCTCGATGCCGTCCATCGTCGCGGCGAGCAGCCCCGCGCCGGCGAAGGCGAGCCGGGTGAGCAGGTCGCCGCTGGTGTCGGTGGGGCGCACCTCCTCGGTGATGACGCCGTACACCGGGCCGGAGTCCAGGCCCTCCTCGATCTGGAAGGTCGTCGCGCCGGTCACCTCGTCCCCGGCCATGATCGCGTGCTGTACGGGCGCGGCCCCGCGCCAGGCGGGGAGCAGCGAGAAGTGCAGGTTCACCCAGCCGTGCGCGGGTACGTCGAGGGCCGGCTTCGGCAGCAGGGCGCCGTAGGCGACGACCGGACAGCAGTCGGGTGCGATCTCGCGCAGCCGCGCCAGGAAGTCCTCGTCGCGGGGCTTCGCCGGCTTGAGGACCTCGATCCCGGCTTCCTCGGCGCGCTGGGCGACGGGGCTGGCGACGAGCCGGCGGCCGCGCCCGGCGGGGGCGTCGGGCCGGGTGACGACGGCGGCCACCTCGTGCCGGTCCGAGGCGATCAGGGCGTCCAGGGCGGGTACGGCGACCTCGGGGGTGCCTGCGAAGACGAGCTTCATCAGTGGCTGACTGCCTGTCTGTCCGGTGGCGGTGGTGGGCAACGCACCAGTTTAGGGGCCGGTGCGGCAGGGGGCGTACGTCGCCTTGCGCGCCCTGGGCATATGCGGATACGCCCCCGCAGCGTGACCCCGACCACGGGTGGCGCGTTGGTCAAGGCAGATTGACCGAAACGGGCCGCCGCCACGGAGCGGCCCACCCCTTTCAACGCCGGTTCGAGAGGCTTGTAAATGGCCGACCACGCAACCCACGACGCCCAAGCCCGGGCGAGCCTGCACCTGCTGGTGCGGGACATCGAGCGGGTCCGCCGGCAGGTGGACGCACTGCGCACGCTCACCGCCCAGCTCGGCAATGTGTACCGCCCGCGGCGATCCGGCCCGTCCACGGGCTTCGTCGTCTACGGCAGGGCCCCGGCCCCCACCGTGCGGCTCGCCCAGGAACTGCGGGACAGCGTCGAGACGCTGGTGACCGCGGCGGTGGATTTCGACCGCTCGCTGGGCTTCTCGTGGGACGCGGTGGGCTCGGCGCTCGGGGTCACCAAGCAGGCGGTCCACCGCAGGTACGGCGCCCGGCGGGCGGCGGCCCAGCAGCCGGTGGCGGCGGAGGCCGAGCACACGGTCGAGCCGGGTGGTACGCGCACGATCCCCTCGGTGCCCGCCGCGCGTTCGATGCCGCCCCAGCCCACGTCCGGCTCCCAGACCCTCCGCGAAGAGGTCCGCCCGAGCGCCTTCCCCGGCCCGCGCAACGGCTGACCCTCCCCCGGCCGCCCGGCCCCCCTGCCGCAGGAGGGCCGGGCGGCCGCCCCATGTCCCGCTGCGGGGCCGCGCCTCCAAAGGCCGTCAGCCGATGTCCGGCGGGTCGACCCGGATGCGCACCGGGTCCGTGGCGCCCCGCGCGAGCCGCGCCGCCTGTGCCGCTTTCAGCGCGGCCGCCAGCGCCGCCCCGCTGCCGGGCGGGACCCGCAGCAGCACCCGCTCCCACACCTCCCCCGGCGGAGCGTCCCCGGGGCGGCGGGGCGCGCCCGGCGGCGGGGGCGGGAGCGGCACGGGGCCGAGCACCTCCGCCTCGGCGGGCAGCTCGGCGGCCGCCAGGAAGGCCGTCACCGCCTCCGCCCGCCCGGTCACGGACGCCATCCGGGAGACCGGGGGGAAGCCCAGCTCCGCCCGCTCGGCCAGCTCGCGCTGGGCGTGGCCGACCGGGTCCCACCGCACCAGCGCCTGCACGGGCCGCAGCGTCGGCTCGGCCACGATCACGACGGTGCCGCCCTCGTCCTGGCCCCGCACCAGCGAGGCCGCGTCCATCCAGCGCCGCAGCGCCTCCTCACCGGCCCGCAGGTCGGCCCGCCCCAGCATGGCCCAGCCGTCCAGCAGCAGCGCCGCCGCGTATCCGCCCTCGGCGACCGGCTCGGCGCCCGGGGTGCTGACCACGAGCGCGGGGCGGCCGGGCACGGTGTCCAGGACGTGGTCCCGCCCCGACGTCCGCACCGGCACGGCCGGGAACGCCCGGCCCAGTTCCTCCGCCGTGCGCCGGGCGCCGACCACCTGGGCGCGCAGCCGGACGGATCCGCACGCCGCGCAGTGCCAGTCCGGTGCCCCCCGCCCGCACCAGCCGCACCGCAACTCCCGCTGCTCCGGCGCCTCCAGCGGCCCCGCGCAGTGCCGGCACCGCGCGGGCGTCCGGCACCGCTCGCAGGCCAGCCGGGGTACGTACCCCCGCCTGGGCACCTGCACCAGCACCGGCCCGGACTTCAGGCCCTCCCGCGCCGCCTGCCACGCCAGCGACGGCAACCGGGCCGCGCGCGCCGCCTCGTCCCGCGCCAGCTCCCCGTCCCCCACCGTCCGTACGAGCGGAGCTGCGGCCCTGACCTGCTCGCGGGGCGCCACCAGCGGCCGTGCCCAGCCGCTCTCGACAAGCTGGGCCGCCTCCACCGTGCAGCTCGTGCCGCCCAGCAGGAAGCCGCACTTGTCGTGCGCGGCGCGCAGCAGCAGCACCTCGCGTGCGTGCGGCAGCGGCGCGTGCTGTTCGCTGTGGCTGGAGTCCCCGTCGTCCCAGATGGCGACGAGCCCCAGGTCCCGCACCGGGGCGAACATCGCCGCCCGCGTCCCGACGACCGCGCGCACGGCCCCGCGCCGCACGGCGAGCCACTGCGCGTACCGCTTCTCGGGCCCCGCCTCGGCGGTCAGCACCGCGTGCCGCCCCTCCCCCAGCACGGCGGTCAGCGCCGCATCGACCCGCCCGGCCGCCCGCCCGTCGGGCACCACGACGAGCGCGCCGCGCCCCGACGCGAGGGTGGCGCCCACCGCCCTGGCCAGCTCGTCCGCCCAGTGCGGCCCGGGCAGCGCGTTCCACACGGCCCGCGGCGACCGCCCGGCCGCGAGCGCCGCCAGGAACGCCGGCCCCTGTGCGTACCGCTCCCATGTGCCGGGCTCCGGCGCGGCGGGCGGTGGCAACGGCTCCGGCGACGGCTTCCGCTCGGCCTTCACATTGCGCGGCGGAACGGCCAGTTGCAGCACGTCCGCGAGGCTCCCGGCGTACCGGTCGGCGACCGCCCTCGCCAGTCCGAGCAGCTCGGCGTCGAGCACCGGCTCGGGCGACACCACGTCGGCCAGCGCCGCCAGCGGCCCGGAGTAGTCGGACTCGGCCCGCCGTTCGACGAGGAACCCGTCGATGAGCCGCCCGCCCTCGCGCCGCCCGTCCCGCACCTGATGGGCACCCGCCCCGAACCGCACCCGCACCCGCACACCCGGCTGCGCGTCGGCGTCGAGCTCCTCGGGCACGGCGTAGTCGAAGAACTGGTCCAGGTGCAGCACGCCCTTGTTCACCACGACCCGGGCGACCGGCAGCTCCTTGGCCAGCGCGGCTCCCCGCCACGTCCGGGGCTTGGCGCGGGGCACCTTCGCCTTGCGCACGCTCTCGCGTATGAGCGCGAGCTGCTCGGGCGGCTCGGCCTCCCGGCCCCCGCCTTCCCGCTTCCCGTCGTCGCTGCTCACAGCCACATTCCTACCAGAGCCCACTGACACCGCCCGCTGTCAGCGGCATGCGCTTGGATACCCCCGTGACTGTCCATGACTCCGCGAAGCTCCTGCCGTCGATACCGGAACTGCGCGACCACTGCCGTGCCCTCGCCATGCTGGAGGCGATCCTCTGCCCTGACGCCCACTTCCGGCACTTCACCTTCGACGCGCACTGGTCCGCGACCGACGAGTTCGCCTCGATGAGCAACGGTTCGGGCGATGAATACGCGATCGTCTTCGCCCCGGCGGGCGCGTACGTCCGGGGCTTCGACCACGAGTCGCCGATGAGCCCGTACGTCGGTGGGGTGCCGTGGCCCGGCGTCGTCGACGAGGTCCCGGACGTGTTCCGGCGGTACGTGGACGAGCCGGCCTTCTCGGACGGCCTCGGGTTCCCGTCCGTGACGGCCTGCCTGTGGCGGACGACCGGCGACGACGCCTGGCGTGCGGGCACGATCGACTTCCCCGATGCCTGCGACCCGGACGGGTCGGAGTACCTCTTCGAGCACCTGACGGACCGCTCCCCCGAGGCGTACCAGGAGTTCGCCGTGGACATGCACGAGGTGCCGGTCGATCTCGACGCCGTACGGCACGTCCTCGCGCTGCGCCCCCTCACCGAGGAGCTGGTCGCCGTCCTGAATCCGGCGCTCACCCTGACCGGCCTCGCCGACGACATCGCGGCCACCGGCTATCCGCACCGCAGCCGCTGAAACGCCGAAGTCCGGCACCCCGGAAAGGGTGCCGGACTTCGGGGACGACGCGTCTTACAGCCCCGCGGCCTTGCGGAGCGCGTCGACGCGGTCGGTGCGCTCCCAGGTGAAGTCGGGGAGCTCGCGGCCGAAGTGGCCGTAGGCGGCCGTCTGGCTGTAGATCGGGCGCAGCAGGTCGAGGTCGCGGATGATCGCGGCGGGGCGGAGGTCGAAGACCTCGGCGATCGCGTTCTCGATCCTCTCCACGTCGACCTTGGCGGTGCCGAAGGTCTCGACGAACAGGCCGACCGGCTCGGCCTTGCCGATGGCGTACGCGACCTGCACCTCGCAGCGGGAGGCGAGCCCGGCCGCGACGACGTTCTTGGCGACCCAGCGCATGGCGTAGGCGGCCGAGCGGTCGACCTTGGACGGGTCCTTGCCGGAGAAGGCGCCGCCGCCGTGGCGGGCCATGCCGCCGTACGTGTCGATGATGATCTTGCGACCGGTCAGGCCGGCGTCACCCATCGGGCCGCCGATCTCGAAACGGCCGGTCGGGTTGACCAGCAGCCGGTAACCCTCGGTCTCCAGCTTGATCCCGTCGTCCAGGAGCTGCTTGAGGACGTGCTCGACGACGAACTCGCGGATGTCGGGCGCGAGCAGCGACTCCAGGTCGATGTCCGAGGCGTGCTGCGAGGAGACGACGACCGTGTCCAGGCGGACCGCCTTGTCACCGTCGTACTCGATGGTGACCTGGGTCTTGCCGTCGGGGCGCAGGTAGGGGATGGTGCCGTTCTTGCGGACCTCGGTGAGGCGCTTGGACAGCCGGTGCGCGAGGTGGATCGGCAGCGGCATCAGCTCGGGCGTCTCGTCCGACGCGTAGCCGAACATCAGGCCCTGGTCGCCCGCGCCCTGCTTGTCGAGCTCGTCCTCGTCACCCTCGACGCGCTTCTCGTAGGCGGTGTCGACGCCCTGCGCGATGTCCGGCGACTGGGCGCCGATCGAGACGGAGACGCCGCAGGACGCGCCGTCGAAGCCCTTCTTCGAGGAGTCGTAACCGATCTCCAGGATCTTGCTGCGCACAAGCGTGGGGATGTCGGCGTACGCCTTGGTCGTCACCTCGCCGGCCACGTGCACCAGGCCGGTGGTGATCAACGTCTCCACGGCGACGCGGGAGGTGGGGTCCTCCCGCAGCAGCGCATCGAGAATCGTGTCGCTGATCTGGTCAGCGATCTTGTCGGGGTGACCCTCGGTCACGGACTCCGAGGTGAAGAGACGACGGGACACAACGCTCCCTGGGTTTGCAGCGGCTGCTGGCTGATCATTTGCGGACCGGCAGGGGGCTGCGCCCCGCGTCGTTCCGAGGACAGTTTATCGGGCGCTCTCGGCGGTTGGACCAGGTGTCTCGCACGGTGGGAGCCTGATCGGCCACATCTGCCGTATCCGCGGTAGGACGATCGGCTCTCACTGCGGGGCGGAACGCCGGTTTTCTTGGGATTTCATCCCCCCGAAGGGGCGAAATTAGAGATTCATCCTGAATTGTCCGAGTCGCTGTTCTCCGGTGTACCCAGCCGGGGGGCGACGAGGTCCCAGACGGTGTCCGCCAGGGCTTCCTTCGGCCCGAACGGAACCGGGGTCTCCCCGCCGTCCGCGGCCAGCACCACGGCCTCGTTCTCCTCCGAGCCGAAGGTCTTGCGCTCCCCCACCTCGTTCACCACGAGCAGGTCGCACCCCTTGCGGCGCAGCTTGTCCCGGCCATTGACCAGCACATCGTCCGTTTCGGCGGCGAAACCGACGACCACCTGCCCGAGACGCGCTCGATCCGCCGAGATCTCGGCCAGGATGTCCGGGTTGCGCACCAGCGCGATGGGGGCGGGTTCCTGGCCGTCCTTCTTCTTGATCTTGCCTTCGGCGTAGGCGGCGGGGCGGAAGTCCGCGACGGCCGCGGCCATCACCACGGCGTCCGCGTCGGCGGCCGCCTTGAGGACCGCCTCGCGCAGCTGGACGGCCGTGCCCACGTGGACGACGTCGACGCCCGCCGGGTCGGGCATGCCCGTGTTGGCCTCGATCAGCGTCACCCTGGCGCCCCGGGCGGCGGCGGTCCTGGCCAGGGCGTACCCCTGCTTACCGGAGGAACGGTTCCCCAGGTAGCGCACCGGGTCCAGCGGCTCACGCGTGCCACCCGCGCTGACCACGACATGACGGCCCGCAAGGTCGGGCCGGGCGGCGGCGCCGCGAGCCAGCACCCGTCGGCAGACCTCGAAGATCTCGTCCGGGTCGGGCAGCCGGCCCTTGCCGGTGTCGACGCCGGTGAGGCGGCCCACGGCCGGCTCGATCACGACGGCTCCGCGGCGCCGCAGTGCGGCGACGTTGTCCTGGGTGGCGGGGTGCTCCCACATCTCGGTGTGCATGGCGGGCGCGAAGACCACCGGACACCGGGCGGTCAGCAGCGTGTTGGTCAGCAGGTCGTCGGCGAGGCCGTGGGCGGCCTTGGCGAGCATGTCGGCGGTGGCCGGGGCCACCACCACGAGGTCGGCGTGCTGCCCGATGCGTACGTGCGGGACCTCGTGGACGTCCGACCAGACCTCGGTCGAGACCGGGTTCCCGGAGAGCGCGGACCAGGTGGCGGCGCCCACGAAGTGCAGGGCGGACGCGGTCGGGACGACCCGTACGTCGTGGCCGGACTCGGTGAGGCGCCGCAGCAGCTCACACGCCTTGTAGGCGGCGATGCCACCGCTGACCCCGAGGACCACCTTCGGCTTGTCCACTCAACGCCTCCCGGCTCCGGCTCGTTACTACGGTCTCCATGACACACCACAGGCCCGGCGGAGTGTCCACCGGGCCTGTCATGACGTGCAGTGGGGCGCCTACTGGGCCGGGCCCTCGATGGCCTCGGAGGTCAGCAGACCCGCGTTGATCTCACGCAGGGCGATCGAGAGCGGCTTCTCGTGGACGTGGGTGTCCACCAGCGGACCGACGTACTCCAGCAGGCCCTCACCGAGCTGCGAGTAGTACGCGTTGATCTGACGCGCACGCTTGGCCGCGTAGATCACGAGGCTGTACTTCGAGTCAGTGGCCTCGAGCAGCTCGTCGATCGGCGGGTTGATGATGCCCTCGGGCGCGGTGATGGAAGAGGACACGCTCTACCTTCCGAAAAACTTCTGGAAAATGGGACAAAGATCAAACAACTTGCATCAAGGCTAGCAGCTCACGGGCTACGTCCTCGACGGAGGTGTTGACGAGGGTGGTGTCGAACTCGGCCTCCGCCGCGAGTTCGATCTTGGCTACTTCCAGACGCCGCTCGATGACCTCCGGCGGCTCCGTGCCGCGGCCGGTGAGCCGGCGGACCAGCTCGTCCCAGCTCGGCGGGGCCAGGAAGACCAGCTGCGCCTCCGGCATCGACTCACGGACCAGCCGCGCGCCCTGGAGATCGATCTCCAGCAGGACGGGCTCGCCCGCCTCGAGCCGCTCCAGCACCGCCCGGCGCGGTGTGCCGTAGCGGTTGCCGGCGAACTCGGCCCACTCCAGCAGCTCGCCGTTGGCGATCAGCTTGTCGAACTCGTCGTCGGTGACGAAGTGGTACTGCACCCCGTCCCGCTCGCCGGGGCGCGGCTTGCGGGTCGTGGCGGACACCGACAACCAGACCTCGGGGTGGACCTTGCGCATATGAGCGACGACCGTGCTCTTGCCGACCCCGGAGGGGCCGGAGAGCACGGTCAGCCGCGGACGTACGTCCGGGGGCTCGGGGGCGGTCCCCCGGGATGTTGCAGCCATGGGGCGATTATTCCAGGTTTACTCCAGTGCCCTGGACGTCAGGCCCCAGTGCTACCGAACTCGCGCTCCAGGGACGCGATCTGGTTGGAGCCGAGACCCCGCACACGACGGCTCTCGGAGATGCCGAGCCGCTCCATGATCTGCTTGGCGCGGACCTTGCCCACGCCGGGCAGGGACTCCAGGAGAGCGGAGACCTTCATCTTGCCGATGACCTCGTTCTCCTGGCCCTGCTTGATGACCTCCTGGAGCGAGGCGCCGGAGTGCTTGAGTCGATTCTTGACCTCGGCCCGCTCCCGGCGAGCCGCGGCGGCCTTTTCGAGCGCGGCTGCGCGCTGTTCAGGGGTAAGGGGCGGAAGAGCCACGCCTACGTCACCTCGGATGTCGAACTGTCGGATACGGACCGGTGAGGAACCTAGTGGCCCCACACCTGGGGAGCAACGAGCAACGCAGTGCACGTTGGCTCTGCGACGGAGACTAGCGGCCATGGCCGCCAGAGTCAGCGAGAACAGCGGAAAAGTCCTGGTCAGCATCGATCTACCCAGACATTTAAGACATAACGACCCTGTTTTGCGCGCAGATTCCGACCATGGCGTTCGCGGGCTTGGCCAACGTGACGTGCATCACACCACCGACGACGGAACCCACGGTCACCTCGGGGTGACCGTGGGCTCCGATGATCTTCCGCGGGACGTCAGGCGCCGACCGCCGCCCGCACCTCGTCCGCGTACCGCTGTGCTGCCTCGCGCAGCGCCGCGGCGTCCGGGCCATGGCGCAGCACGCCCCGGCTGACGCTCGGCACGACATTGCGCACGGCCGGGCCGAAGACGGCCGGCAGGTCGGCCGGGGTCGCCCCCTGGGCGCCGATGCCGGGCGCGAGCAGCGGGCCGTTGATGTCCAGGTCGTACGAGGAGAGGTCGCCGAGCGTGGCACCGACGACCGCGCCGAAGGAGCCGAGCGGGGTCTCGCCCGCGTTGTCCTCGGCGAGGTGGGCCAGCATGGTGGCGGCGACGGTCCGCCCGGCCGGGTCCTCGGTCCGGACCGCGCGCTGCACCTCCGCGCCCTCCGGGTTGGAGGTGAGGGCGAGGACGAACAGCCCGGCGCCGCTCTCGCGCGCCAGGTCGACGGCCGGCTTCAGCGAGCCGTACCCGAGGTAGGGCGAGACGGTGAGCGCGTCGGAGAAGAGCGGCGAGTCCTTGCGCAGGAACGTCTCCGCGTAGGCGGCCATCGTGGAGCCGATGTCACCGCGCTTGGCGTCCATGACGACCAGCGCGCCCGCGTCCCGCAGGTCCGCGACGGCCTGCTCCAGCACCGCGATGCCGCGCGAGCCGAACCGCTCGAAGAAGGCGCTCTGCGGCTTGAAGACGGCCACCCGGTCGGCGAGGGCGTCGACGACCGTGCGCGTGAAGCGCTCCAGGCCCGCCACGTCGTCGTTCAGGCCCCAGGCGGACAGCAGGGAACCGTGCGGGTCGATGCCGACGCACAGCGGGCCACGGGAGTCCATGGCGTACCGGAGACGGGCGCCGAAGGGTTCGAGCGGGCTCATACGGTGGCCTTTCGGGTGTCGGCGCCGACCGCCTCGGCGAGGGTGGCGTACGGGGAGGCGTTCAGCCGGGCGGCGAGGCCCTTGTGGATGGCGCGGGCGTAGAACGGGCCCTCGTAGATGAAGGCGCTGTAACCCTGGACCAGGGTGGCGCCGGCGAGGATGCGCTGCCAGGCGTCCTCGGCGTTCTCGATGCCGCCGACGCCGACCAGCGTGATGCGGTCGCCCACGCGCGCGTAGAGGCGGCGCAGCACCTCCAGGGAGCGCTGCTTGAGCGGCGCCCCGGACAGCCCGCCGGTCTCGCTGGTGAGGTACGCCGGGGACTTCAGGCCCTCGCGGGCGATGGTGGTGTTGGTGGCGATGATGCCGTCCAGGCCGAGCTCGACGGCCAGGTCGGCGACCGCGTCGACGTCCTCGTCGGCCAGGTCGGGCGCGATCTTGACGAGCAGCGGGACACGGCGGTCGGTGACCGTACGGTCGGCGGCCTCGCGGACGGCCGTCAGGAGGGGCCTGAGGGACTCCGTGGCCTGGAGGTTGCGCAATCCCGGGGTGTTCGGCGAGGAGACGTTGACGACCAGGTAGTCGGCGTGGCGGGCGAGCCGCTCGGTCGACTTCACGTAGTCGGCGGCGGCCTCGGCCTCCGGTACGACCTTGGTCTTGCCGATGTTGACGCCGACGACGGTCTTGAAGACGGGCACGCGCGCGTGGAGGCGGGCGGCGACGGCGGCCGAGCCGTCGTTGTTGAAGCCCATGCGGTTGATCAGGGCGCGGTCCGCGACGAGGCGGAAGAGACGCTTCTTGGGGTTGCCGGGCTGCGGCTCGCCCGTGACCGTGCCGATCTCGACGTGGTCGAAGCCGAGCATCGCCATGCCGTCGATCGCGACGGCGTTCTTGTCGAAGCCCGCGGCGAGCCCGAACGGACCGTGCATGCGCAGGCCGAGCGCCTCGGTGCGCAGCTCCTTGTGGCGGGGGGCCAGGGCGGCGGCGAGGAAGGTGCGCAGCACCGGGATGCGGGCGGCCAGGCGGATCCAGCGGAAGGCCAGGTAGTGGGCCTGCTCCGGGTCCATGCGGGTGAAGAACAGCCGGAAGAAGAGCTTGTACATGGTGTGTGGTGTCCTCATGAGGAGGGGGACACCGTTTTGACGGTGTCCCCCTCGTGGGCTGCTAGTCGCGGGCCGCGATCAGATGCTGCGCGTGTTCCTGGAGGGAACGGACTCCCACTCCGCCGTGGTTGAGTGCGTCGATGCCCTGGACGGCGGCGGCGAGCGCCTGGACCGTCGTCAGGCACGGGACTCCGCGCGCCACGGCCGCCGTGCGGATCTCGTAGCCGTCGAGGCGGCCGCCGGTGCCGTACGGGGTGTTGACGATGAGGTCGACCTCGCCGTCGTGGATGAGGCGCACGATGGTCTTCTCGCCGCCGGGTCCCTCGCCCTCGGACTGCTTGCGCACCACGGTGGCGTTGATGCCGTTGCGCTTGAGGACCTCGGCGGTGCCGGAGGTGGCCAGCAGCTCGAAGCCGTGGGCGACCAGCTCGCGGGCCGGGAAGATCATCGAGCGCTTGTCGCGGTTGGCGACCGAGATGAACGCGCGTCCCTTGGTGGGCAGCGGTCCGTAGGCGCCGGCCTGCGACTTGGCGTACGCGGTGCCGAAGACCGCGTCGATGCCCATGACCTCACCGGTGGAGCGCATCTCCGGGCCGAGGACGGTGTCCACGCCGCGGCCGTGCACATCGCGGAAGCGCGACCACGGCATGACGGCCTCCTTGACGGAGATCGGCGCGTCCAGCGGCAGGGTGCCGCCGTCGCCGTTCTTCGGCAGCAGGCCCTCTGCGCGCAGCTCGGCGATGGTGGCGCCCAGCGAGATGCGGGCGGCGGCCTTGGCCAGCGGCACGGCGGTCGCCTTGGAGGTGAAGGGGACCGTGCGGGAGGCGCGGGGGTTGGCCTCCAGGACGTACAGGATGTCCCCGGCCATGGCGAACTGGATGTTGATCAGGCCGCGGACACCGACGCCGCGCGCGATCGCCTCGGTGGAGGCGCGCAGCCGCTTGATGTCGAAGCCGCCGAGGGTGATCGGGGGCAGGGCGCACGCCGAGTCGCCGGAGTGGATGCCGGCTTCCTCGATGTGCTCCATGACGCCGCCGAGGTACAGCTCGGTGCCGTCGTACAGGGCGTCGACGTCGATCTCGATGGCGTCGTCGAGGAACCGGTCGACGAGGACCGGGCGGGTCGGGGAGATCTCGGTGGACTCGGCGATGTACGCCTCCAGGCGCGCCTCGTCGTACACGATCTCCATGCCGCGGCCGCCGAGCACGTACGACGGGCGTACGAGGACGGGGTAGCCGATCTCGTCGGCGATGGCCTTGGCGCCGGCGAAGGTGGTCGCGGTGCCGTGCTTGGGGGCGGGCAGGCCGGCCTCGGCGAGGACCTGGCCGAAGGCGCCGCGGTCCTCGGCGGCGTGGATGGCCTCCGGGGAGGTGCCGACGACCTTCACGCCGTTGTCCTTGAGCGCCTGGGCGAGGCCCAGCGGGGTCTGGCCGCCGAGCTGGACGACGACGCCCGCGATGGGGCCGGCGAGGGACTCGGCGTGGACGATCTCCAGCACGTCCTCGAGCGTGAGCGGCTCGAAGTACAGGCGGTCGGAGGTGTCGTAGTCCGTCGAGACGGTCTCGGGGTTGCAGTTGACCATCACGGTCTCGTAGCCCGCGTCGCTGAGCGCGAAGGAGGCGTGGACGCACGAGTAGTCGAACTCGATGCCCTGGCCGATGCGGTTCGGGCCGGAGCCGAGGATGATCACCGCGGGCTTCTCGCGCGGCGCGACCTCGCTCTCCTCGTCGTACGAGGAGTAGAAGTACGGCGTCTTGGCGGCGAACTCGGCGGCGCAGGTGTCGACCGTCTTGTAGACCGGGCGGACGCCGAGGGCGTGCCGGACCTCCCGGACGACGTCCTCGCGCAGGCCGCGGATCTCGGCGATCTGGACGTCGGAGAAGCCGTGGCGCTTGGCCTCCGCGAGCAGCTCGGGCTCGAGCTTCTCGGCGGCGGCGAGCTCGTCGGCGATCTCCTTGATGAGGAAGAGCTGGTCGACGAACCAGGGGTCGATCTTCGTCGAGTCGAAGACCTCCTGCGGGGTCGCGCCGGCGCGGATGGCCTGCATGACCGTGTTGATGCGGCCGTCGGTGGGGCGTACGGCCTCGCGCAGCAGCTCGTCCTTGTCGCCGGGCTCGCCGGTGAAGGTGAACTGGCTGCCCTTCTTCTCCAGGGAGCGCAGCGCCTTCTGGAGCGCCTCGGTGAAGTTGCGGCCGATGGCCATCGCCTCGCCGACCGACTTCATGGTCGTGGTCAGCGTGGAGTCGGCGGACGGGAACTTCTCGAAGGCGAAGCGCGGTGCCTTGACGACGACGTAGTCGAGGGTCGGCTCGAAGGAGGCCGGGGTCTTCTCGGTGATGTCGTTGGGGATCTCGTCCAGCGTGTAGCCGACGGCGAGACGGGCCGCGATCTTCGCGATCGGGAAGCCGGTGGCCTTGGATGCCAACGCGGACGAGCGGGAGACGCGGGGGTTCATCTCGATGACGATGACCCGGCCGTCCTCGGGGTTGACCGCGAACTGGATGTTGCAGCCGCCGGTGTCGACGCCCACCTCGCGGATGATCGCGATGCCGACGTCACGGAGGATCTGGTACTCGCGGTCGGTGAGGGTCATCGCCGGGGCGACGGTGATGGAGTCGCCGGTGTGCACGCCCATCGGGTCGAAGTTCTCGATGGAGCAGACGACCACGACGTTGTCGTGCTTGTCGCGCATCAGCTCCAGCTCGTACTCCTTCCAGCCGAGGATGGACTCCTCCAGGAGCACCTCGGTGGTGGGAGACAGGGTCAGGCCCTGGCCGGCGATGCGGCGCAGCTCCTCCTCGTCGTGCGCGAAGCCGGAGCCAGCGCCGCCCATGGTGAAGGAGGGGCGGACGACGACGGGGTAGCCGCCGAGCGTCTCCACGCCCTTGAGGACGTCGTCCATGGAGTGGCAGATCACCGAGCGGGCGGACTCGCCGTGGCCGATCTTGGCGCGGACGGCCTCGACGACGCCCTTGAACAGGTCGCGGTCCTCGCCCTTGTGGATCGCCTCGACGTTGGCGCCGATCAGCTCCACGCCGTACTTCTCCAGCACACCCTGCTCGTGCATGGAGATCGCGGTGTTGAGCGCGGTCTGGCCGCCGAGGGTGGGCAGGAGCGCGTCGGGGCGCTCCTTGGCGATGATCTTCTCGACGAACTCGGGGGTGATCGGCTCGACGTACGTGGCGTCGGCGATCTCCGGGTCGGTCATGATCGTCGCCGGGTTGGAGTTCACCAGGATGACGCGCAGGCCCTCGGACTTGAGGACGCGGCACGCCTGGGTGCCGGAGTAGTCGAACTCGGCGGCCTGGCCGATGACGATCGGGCCGGAGCCGATGACCAGGACGGACTGGATATCGGTGCGCTTAGGCACGCTCGGCCTCCATCAGGGATACGAAGCGGTCGAAGAGGTACGCGGCGTCGTGCGGGCCGGCGGCCGCTTCGGGGTGGTACTGGACACTGAAGGCCGGCTGGTCGAGCAGCTGGAGGCCCTCCACCACGTTGTCGTTCAGGCAGACGTGGGAGACCTCGGCGCGGCCGTAGGGGGTGTCGGACACCTTGTCGAGCGGGGCGTCGACGGCGAAGCCGTGGTTGTGCGCGGTGACCTCGACCTTGCCGGTCGTACGGTCCTGCACGGGCTGGTTGATGCCGCGGTGGCCGTACTTCAGCTTGTAGGTGCCGAAGCCGAGCGCGCGGCCCAGGATCTGGTTGCCGAAGCAGATGCCGAACAGGGGCGTCCTGCGCTCCAGGACGGCTCGCATGACGGAGACGGGGCCGTCGGCGGTGGCGGGGTCGCCGGGGCCGTTGGAGAAGAACACGCCGTCGGGGTTGACGGCGAAGACGTCCTCGGCGGTGGCGGTGGCGGGCAGCACGTGCACCTCGATGCCGCGCTCGGCCATCCGGTGCGGAGTCATGCCCTTGATGCCGAGGTCGACGGCGGCGACGGTGAACTTCTTCTCGCCGATCGCGGGGACGACGTACGGCTCCTTCGTCGCGACCTCGGCGGCGAGGTCGGCGCCCTTCATCTGCGGGACGGCCTGGACCTTGGCGAGCAGCTCGTCGTCGCCGCGGATGGCGTCGCCGGAGAAGATCCCGACGCGCATGGCGCCGCGCTCACGGAGGTGGCGGGTGAGGGCGCGGGTGTCGATGCCGCTGATGCCGACGACGCCCTGGGCGGCCAGCTCGTCGTCGAGGGTGCGGCGGGAGCGCCAGTTGGACGGGATGCGGGCGGGGTCGCGGACGACGTACCCGGAGACCCAGATCTTCTTGGACTCGGGGTCCTCGTCGTTGACGCCGGTGTTGCCGACGTGCGGCGCGGTCATCACGACGACCTGGCGGTGGTACGAGGGGTCGGTCAGGGTCTCCTGGTAGCCGGTCATGCCGGTGGAGAAGACGGCCTCGCCGAAGGTCTCCCCCACGGCCCCGTAGGCGCGGCCGCGGAAGGTGCGGCCGTCCTCCAGGACGAGTACGGCGGGAGACTCGCCCCTCCTCTTCGAGGCGTTCCCCTGTGTGGAGGTGGTCATCGTGCGGTGCCTTCCGTCGTAGTGATCATGGTGTTGAGGGTGTCGACCCAGGCGGTGTGCTCCGCCGCCCGGTCGGAGCGGAAGCCCGAGTCGATCAGCGTCTCGCCGTGCGCCCAGGTGACGATCAGCAGGCCGCCCTCGGCGAGGACCTTGCCCGCGATGCCCTTGTCGAGCCGGGCGCCGCGCAGCTGCCCGGCCGGGACGAAGAAGTCGCGCGCGCCGGGGCGTACGACCTCCAGGCCCGTGTCGGTGAGCGTCAGCTCGACGCGGCTGCGGGTACCCAGGCCATGGGCGACGATCCGGTCGAGCCACTGCCCGGCCGTGGTGGAGCCGTGGTAGCGGCCGGTCATCGTCAATTTCGTCGCGCCGGGGACTTCCGGCATTTCCGGCAGTTCGGGCAGGTGCGACTGGAGGCTGCCGCGCCACTTCCAGCCCTGGCGCATCAGCCAGTAGAGGAGGGCGACGAAGAGCAGCAGTCCGGCGACCCAGCCGAGCCGGGCGGCCCAGTCGGTCACCTCGGCCGACTTCTGTTCCGCCGCGATGGAGATGAGTGTCACGCCAGCTTCCCGTCCATGAGCGTCGCCCGGCCCCGCAGGAAGGTGTGGGTGACGCGACCCGGCAGCTCGCGGCCCTCGTAGGGGGTGTTGCGGCTGCGGGAGGCGAAGCCCGCGGGGTCCACGACACCACGGTATGCCGGATCGACCAGGGTGAGGTTGGCGGGCTCACCAGCCGAGACGGGACGGCCGTGGCCGGTGGCGCGGCCGATCCGCGCGGGCTTGAACGACATGCGGTCGGCGACGCCGGCCCAGTCCAGCAGCCCGGTCTCGACCATCGTGTGCTGGACGACGGACAGCGCGGTCTCCAGGCCCACCATGCCCATGGCGGCCGCGGCCCACTCGCAGTCCTTGTCCTCGTGCGGGTGCGGGGCGTGGTCGGTGGCGACGATGTCGATCGTGCCGTCCGCCAGGGCCTCGCGCAGCGCCATCACGTCGCGCTCGGTGCGCAGCGGCGGGTTGACCTTGTAGACCGGGTTGTACGAGCGGACCAGCTCGTCGGTCAGGAGGAGGTGGTGCGGCGTGACCTCGGCGGTGACGTCGATGCCGCGCGACTTGGCCCAGCGGACGATCTCGACGGACCCGGCGGTCGACAGGTGGCAGATGTGGACGCGGGAGCCGACGTGCTCGGCGAGGAGGACGTCGCGGGCGATGATCGACTCCTCGGCGACGGCCGGCCAGCCGCCCAGGCCCAGCTCGGCGGAGACGACGCCCTCGTTCATCTGGGCGCCCTCGGTGAGGCGGGGCTCCTGGGCGTGCTGGGCGACGACGCCGCCGAAGGCCTTCACGTACTCCAGGGCGCGGCGCATGATCACGGCGTCGTCGACGCACTTGCCGTCGTCGGAGAAGACGGTGACGCCGGCGGCGGACTCGTGCATGGCGCCCAGCTCGGCGAGCTTCTTGCCCTCCAGGCCGACGGTGACGGCGCCGATGGGCTGCACGTCGCAGTAGCCGTGCTCCTGGCCGAGCCGGTAGACCTGCTCGACGACACCGGCGGTGTCGGCGACCGGGAAGGTGTTGGCCATGGCGAACACGGACGTGTAGCCGCCGGTGGCGGCCGCGCGGGTGCCGGTGAGGACCGTCTCGGAGTCCTCACGGCCCGGCTCGCGGAGGTGGGTGTGCAGGTCGACGAGGCCGGGCAGCAGGACCTTCCCCTCGGCCTCGACGACGGTGGCGCCGTCGGCGCTCAGACCGGTGCCGACCTCAGCGATCGTCTCGCCGTCGATCAGGACGTCCTGGGCTTCGCCGCCCAGCACCTTCGCACCACGGATCAGGGTCTTGCTCATCTGTCTTACTTCTCCTCGGTACGGGTGTTGGCGACGGCGGACTCATTGCCGCCGAGCAGCAGGTAGAGGACGGCCATGCGGATGGAGACGCCGTTGGCGACCTGCTCGACGACCGTGCAGCGGCCGGAGTCGGCGACCTCGGCGGTGATCTCCATGCCGCGCACCATGGGGCCGGGGTGCATCACGATGGCGTGCTCGGGCATCTTCGCCATGCGGTCGCCGTCGAGACCGTAGCGGCGCGAGTACTCGCGCTCGGTCGGGAAGAACGCGGCGTTCATGCGTTCGCGCTGGACCCGCAGCATCATCACGGCGTCGGACTTCGGCAGGGTCCTGTCGAGGTCGTACGACACCTCGCAGGGCCAGGTCTCGACGCCGACGGGGACGAGGGTGGGCGGGGCTACGAGGGTGACCTCGGCGCCGAGGGTGTGCAGCAGGTCGACGTTGGAGCGGGCGACCCGGCTGTGCAGGACGTCACCGACGATGGTGATGCGCTTGCCGGACAGGTCCTGGCCGAGCCCGGCGTCCCGGCCGACCAGGCGGCGGCGCATGGTGAAGGCGTCGAGCAGCGCCTGCGTGGGGTGCTGGTGGGTGCCGTCACCGGCGTTGATGACGACGGCGTCGATCCAGCCGGAGGTGGCCAGGCGGTACGGGGCACCCGAGGCGCCGTGCCGGATCACGACGGCGTCGACGCCCATCGCCTCCAGGGTCTGGGCCGTGTCCTTGAGGGACTCGCCCTTGGAGACCGAGGAGCCCTTGGCGCTGAAGTTGATGACGTCGGCGGAGAGGCGCTTCTCGGCGGCCTCGAAGGAGATGCGGGTACGGGTCGAGTCCTCGAAGAAGAGGTTGACGACGGTGCGGCCGCGGAGGGTGGGCAGCTTCTTGATCGGCCGGTCGGCGACCCGGGCCATCTCCTCGGCGGTGTCGAGGATGAGGACGGCTTCGTCGCGGGTGAGGTCGGCGGCCGAGATGAGGTGGCGCATCATCGGGAGGTTCTCTCCGGTGTGTGGAGGTCGAGGGCCGGGAGGTGACCTGTGCTCGGACAGGCCCGGCAGGCATGCGGGCGCGCAGCGGCGGCACGCCGTACGAAGGGGTCGTACGGGGGTGCTACTGCTCGCCGGCCGGGGCGGTGGGGGCGGTCTCCCGCATCCCGAGCAGCACGGTGTCGCGACCGTCCTCCTCGGCCAGCTGGACCTTGACCGTCTCGCGCAGCGACGTGGGGAGGTTCTTGCCGACGTAGTCGGCGCGGATGGGGAGCTCGCGGTGGCCCCGGTCCACGAGGACCGCGAGCTGGACGGCGCGCGGGCGGCCGATGTCGCCGAGCGCGTCGAGGGCGGCGCGGATGGTGCGGCCGGAGAAGAGGACGTCGTCGACGAGGACGACGAGGCGGCCGTCGATGCCGTCCGCGGGGATCTCGGTCCGGGCGAGCGCGCGGGCGGGCCGCATCCGAAGATCGTCGCGGTACATGGTGATGTCGAGCGAGCCGACCGGCACCGTGCGGCCGGTGATCTGCTCGAGCTTGTCGGCGAGGCGGCGGGCGAGGAAGACACCACGCGTGGGAATGCCGAGGAGGACGACGTCGTCGGCGCCCTTGGCGCGCTCGACGATCTCGTGGGCGATGCGGGTCAGAACCCGCGCGATGTCCGGGCCCTCAAGAACCGGGCGTGCGGCATCGGACTGCTGAATGGCGTCCATACGAAACGGACCTCCTTCTCCGCCTCACGGGACGGACCTTAAAGGACGTCGGAATTGCGCCACCCACGGTACCAGGGCCGCGCGGGTGCTCCGGTCCGGGATGTGGAAGACCGTCGGTACGGACCATTCGGCTTGACGCAGCCAAGTAACGCTGCGTAACCTCACAGTGAGTTACCAGCCTTCGTCCCGGGAGCTATATGTCCAGCGAATACGCAAAACAGCTCGGGGCCAAGCTCCGTGCCATCCGCACCCAGCAGGGCCTCTCCCTCCACGGTGTGGAGGAGAAGTCCCAGGGCCGCTGGAAGGCCGTGGTGGTCGGTTCGTACGAGCGCGGCGACCGTGCCGTGACCGTACAGCGCCTCGCCGAGCTGGCCGACTTCTACGGCGTCCCGGTGCAGGAGCTGCTGCCGGGCACCACGCCGGGCGGGGCCGCCGAGCCGCCGCCGAAGCTCGTCCTGGACCTGGAGCGCCTGGCTCACGTCCCCGCGGAGAAGGCGGGCCCGCTGCAGCGTTACGCCGCGACGATCCAGTCGCAGCGCGGCGACTACAACGGCAAGGTGCTGTCGATCCGGCAGGACGACCTGCGCACGCTGGCGGTCATCTACGACCAGTCGCCCTCGGTGCTGACCGAGCAGCTGATCAGCTGGGGAGTGCTGGACGCGGACGCGCGCCGTGCGGTGGCGCACGAAGAGGCCTGATCCCCGGGCCTGCCACAGCAGAAACGTTGCCGCCGGGTGCGGGGGCCCTTCGGGTGCCCACCGCCCCGGCGGTTTTCATGCCCCGCCCGGCTCCGGAGCATGCCGAAGGGCCCACCGCGCGAGGTGCGCTGCGGGCCCTTCGGACACAGGTACAGGTGCGGGTCAGTCCCGGCGGAGCTTCGGCTTGAGGTCCTTGAAGCGGGCCATCATGCCGTTGACGAACGACGGGGACTCGTCGGTGGAGAACTCCTTGGCGAGCTGCACCGCCTCGTCGATCACCACGGCGTCCGGGGTGCCGTCCACCCAGACGAGCTCGTACGCACCGAGACGCAGGATGTTCCGGTCGACGACCGGCATCCGGTCGAGCGCCCAGCCCTCCGCGTAGGTGGCGATGAGCTCGTCGATCCGTCCGGCGTACTGCGCGTACCCCTCGACGAGCTCCATCGTGTACTCGCTGACCGGCGGCTGCCGGTCGTCGGACCGGGCGTGCCGGACCCAGTCCGCGAGGACCTCCTGCACGGACGCACCGCGCTGGTCGGCCTCGAAGAGGATCTGGAAGGCGCGCTTACGGGCCTTGTTCCGGGCAGCCACGGTTAGCTGTTCACCCGGCCGAGGTAGTCGCTCGAGCGGGTGTCGACCTTGATCTTCTCACCGGTGGTGATGAAGAGCGGGACCTGGATCTGGTGGCCGGTCTCCAGGATGGCCGGCTTGGTGCCGCCGGTGGAGCGGTCGCCCTGGACGCCCGGCTCGGTCTCCTGGACGGTCAGCTCGACGGCGGCCGGGAGCTCCACGTAGAGCACCTCGCCCCCGTGCGTGGCGACGGTGGCGGTGAAGCCCTCGATCAGGAAGTTCGCGGCGTCGCCGACGGCGGCGCGGGAGACGTGCAGCTGGTCGTAGGTCTGCATGTCCATGAAGACGAAGTACTCGCCGTCCATGTACGAGAACTGCATGTCGCGGCGGTCGACGGTGGCCGTCTCGACCTTCACACCGGCGTTGAACGTCTTGTCGACGATCTTGCCGGAGAGCACGTTCTTGAGCTTGGTGCGCACGAAGGCCGGGCCCTTGCCGGGCTTGACGTGCTGGAACTCGACCACGGACCAGAGCTGGTCGTTGTCGAGCTTGAGCACCATGCCGTTCTTGAGGTCGTTCGTGGAAGCCACGGTTGCGGAATCTCCTGGACTGACGCTGGTGGACGACCGAGGCGTGGTGCGTCACGCGCTGGCTACAGCGCGAGCAGCTCCTTGGTCGTGATGGTGAGTAGCTCGGGTCCGCCGTCCGCCTCCTGGCGTACGACGAGCGTGTCATCGATCCGGACACCGCCCCGGCCCGGGATGTGGACCCCCGGTTCGACGGTGACCGGCACGCAAGCGTCCAGTTTACCCATGGCGCCGGGTGCCAACTGCGGGTCCTCCTCGATTTCCAGCCCCACACCGTGTCCGAGGAAGGGCGCGACGCACTCGCCGTACCCCGCCGCGTCGAGGATCTGGCGGGCCGCGCGGTCCACGTCGCCGTATGCGGCTCCGGGGACCAAGGACTCACGGGCGGCCCGCTGAGCGGCGAAGACGAGGTCGTACAGCTCGATCTGCCAGTCGGCGGGTGAGGTGCCGATGACGAACGTCCGGCCGATCTCGCAGCGGTAGCCGCGGTAGTTGGCGCCCAGGCAGACGGAGAGGAAATCGCCTTCCTCGACGCGGCGGTCGGAGGGCCGGTGACGGCCCCGGCCGGCGTTGGGGCCCGTGGCGACGGAGGTGGGGAACGCGGGTCCGTCGGCGCCGTGGTCGACCAGGCGGCGTTCCAGTTCGAGGGCGAGGTGGCGTTCGGTGCGGCCGACGAGGATGGATTCGAGGAGCTCGCCGAGCGCCTGGTCGGTGATCTCCGCCGCGATCCGGAGGCAGGTGATCTCGTCCTCGTCCTTGACGATCCGCTCCTGCTCGATGGCGCCGCCCAGGTCCGCCAGGCGCAGCTGGGGAGCGACCGAGCCCATCGCCCGGTGGCGCGCCACGCTCAGGTGGTGCTCCTCGACGGCGAGCACGTCCGTCCCCGCCTCGCGGGCGAAGCCGACCGCCGCGACCGCCGGGTCGCTCCCTGCCGGGGGGAGCGCGACGAGCCGCAACTGCTCGTCGAGGCGCCCTTCCACGGGGTCTCCGGACGGCGTACCGGGGCAGAGCAGGACGTCGTCGCCGGCGCCCAGGAGCAGGACGGCCCCCGGGGGCGCGCCGCCCGCGAGATACCGGACGTTGGCGGGGCGGGAGACCAGGGCCGCCGCAGAGCCGGACGCCGCGCACCGGTCACGCAGCCGCCCTCGGCGGTCCGCAAACACCTCTGACATGCCCCGAGCCTACGAGCGCCCGCGCGGGTCGGCAGGTCGGGCGGGCCCGACCGGGGGCGTCGGCGGCGGCGTCGTCGTCCCCACGGGCCGGAAAGCGGCCCCTCCCCGCGCACCGTCCGTCCCCCGCCCTCCTCGGCACCGAGGGCGGCCGTGGCCCGACCCGTACGGCGGGGATTCCACCGGAGGAGCGGCGCTCGAAGGTCTGCCGTCCAGGGCGCTGCGCGGGCCCGGCGTCCGGTCGGCGGGTGCGCTGCTGCCGCCCTCCGCCACCGCGCCGGCCGGGCTGCGGTAGTCAACCGCGCAAACCGGGGTATCCGGCGGACCGGGACAGTCACCACGGTTCGAAGGAGTCGCCATGCCGAGCAGCACCGCCACCACGACCACCGACGTCGTCGAACTGATCCTGCGGGATCACCGCCGGATGGAGGAGCTGTTCCGGGCGATGCGGAACGTCCAGGCCGACCGGGCAGGGGCGCTCCAGGAGTTCGCTTCCCTCCTCGTGGCCCACGCGACGGCGGAGGAGAGCGAGGTCTACCCCGCGCTGCGGCGCTACAAGAACGTGGACAACGAGGACGTCGAGCACAGCGTGCACGAACACCAGGAGGGCAACGAGGCTCTCCTGGCCCTGCTCGAAGTCGAGGACACCGGCTCCGAGGAGTGGGACGAGAAGCTCGAAGAGCTCGTCACGGCGGTGAACCACCACGCGGACGAGGAGGAGAGGACGCTCATCAACGACGCTCGCGAGAACGTCTCCGCCGAACGCCGCGCGGAACTGGGCGAGGCGTTCGCAAAGGCCCGGGCGCGGCAGTTGGCGGCCGACTGCGGCAGCGTGGAGAACGTCCGCCGGCTGGTGACGTCGTCCTCCCACTGAGCACGACCGCGGCATGGGGGCGGCCGCCACGTGGGCGGCCGGCACATGGGCGGCCGCCACACGGGTGGTCGACACCTGCTGGGCCTGCACATGGCCGGCCGGCACATGAGGGCGCATCGCCTGGACGGGTTCGTCCGGGTGGTGCGCCCCGCGTCTGTCCGGACCTAGAAGGACGGCGGGCTGGTGATGGCGCGGGCGAGGACGTCGTCCAGGACGCGGGCGGTGGTCTCCACGTCGTACTTGGAGTTGTCGATGATCGGCAGCCCCGAGCCGTACCAGCCGGCCATCCGGCCGTGGATGCCGGCGACCTCCTCGTCGGAGAGGCGGCGGTTTCCGGTGCGCTCGGCGTTGCGCTCCAGGACGATCTCCAGGCCGGGCAGCAGGACCACCGGGAGGAGCCCCGGGCCGACGTGGCGCTTCCAGCCGCCGAGGCCCACGACCGGGCGGTCGGGGAAGACGGCGTCGTCGAGGATGCAGGAGATGCCGTTGGCCAGGAAGTTCCGCGCGGCGAAACCGCACGTGCGGCGGGCCAGGCGGTATTGCGCCTCCGACTGGTCGTTCCAGCCGGACTGGGGGTCGGCGAAGCCGGCGCAGACCCATTCGCGTACGTCGTCGAGGCTGATGTGCGCGGTGGGCACCCGGCGGTTGCTGGCCCAGTACCGCGCGACGGTCGTCTTCCCGGCGCCGGCGGGGCCGATGAGGAGGACGGCGAGCGTCGCGGTCCCGGTGCCCTGCTCGGCGGGCGACGGGGCCGGGGCGGCGACCGGGGCACCGGGCGGGAGGTGGATGTGGCCCGTGGTGTCGCGCGGGGGCGCGATGGGCGAGGCCCAGCCGGGTGCGCCGGGCCCGCTCGGCGGCGCGGGGGCCGCCGGGGGTGACGGTGCGGGCGGTGCGGCAGGGGGCGGGGCCGGGGGTCCCTGGGGCGGCGGCGGACCCGGGTGATGGGCGGAGGCCTGGTTGATCCATCCGGTGGCTGCGTGCCCCGGCTGGTGGGGCGGCGGCAGCGGAGCCCCCACTGCATGCTGCATCCGGTGCCACTCCGTCTCGTACGACTGACGCTGATCGGGCGCCCGTTCGGGTCGCCGTTACCGAACCGTACCCTCCCCGGCCGCTGTTGGGTGAAACGGCCGGGGACGGTCGGACGTGACGTTCAGCCGGTGAGTTCGTCGGCGAGGGCCCGCAGGGCGAGCCGGTAGGAGCCGATACCGAAGCCGGCGACGGTGCCGCTGGCGACCGCCGCGACCACGGACGTGTGGCGGAACTCCTCCCGCGCGTACGGGTTGGAGATGTGCACCTCGATGAGGGGGGCGGTGCGCTGGGCGGCCGCGTCCCTCATCCCGTACGAGTAGTGCGTGAAGGCGCCCGGGTTGATCACGACCGGAATCGAACCGTCGGCCGCCTCGTGCAGCCAGCGGATCATCTCGCCCTCGTCGTTCGTCTCGCGTACGTCGACGTCGAAGCCGAGCTCCTTGCCGAGGGCCTGGCAGGTGTCCACCAGGCCCGCGTAGGACGTCGCGCCGTACACGTCGGGCTCGCGGGAACCGAGGCGGCCGAGGTTGGGGCCGTTGAGGACCAGCACCTTGCGGCTCATGAGGCGACCTCCCCGTACGCCGCGACGAGCACGGCCGGATCCGGGCCTTCGAGGACGGTCGGCTTGGCGAGACCGTCGAGGACGATGAACCGCAGCAGGTCGCCGCGGGACTTCTTGTCGACCTTCATGGTCTCCAGCAGCTTGGGCCACTGGTCGCCGCGGTAGGTGAGCGGGAGGCCGACGGACTCCAGGACGGTGCGGTGCCGGTCGGCGGTGGCGTCGTCCAGGCGGCCCGCGAGCCGGCCGAGTTCGGCCGCGAAGACCATGCCGACCGAGACGGCGGCGCCGTGGCGCCACTTGTAGCGCTCGTTCTTCTCGATGGCGTGGGCGAGGGTGTGACCGTAGTTGAGGATCTCGCGGAGGCCGGACTCCTTGAGGTCGGACGAGACGACGTCCGCCTTGACGCGGATCGAACGCTCGATGAGCTCGGCGGTGTGCGGGCCCTCGGGCGTACGGGCCGCGGCCGGGTCCTCCTCGATCAGGTCCAGGATCACCGGGTCGGCGATGAAACCGGCCTTGATGATCTCGGCCAGGCCGCTGACGTAGTCGTGGACCGGCAGCGAGTCCAGCGCGGCGAGGTCGCACAGGACGCCCGTCGGCGGGTGGAAGGCGCCGACGAGGTTCTTGCCCTCGGCGGTGTTGATGCCGGTCTTGCCGCCGACGGCCGCGTCGACCATCGCCAGGACGGTGGTGGGGACGGCGATCCAGCGCACGCCACGCAGCCAGGTGGCCGCCACGAAGCCGGCGAGGTCGGTGGTGGCACCGCCGCCCACGCCGACGATGACGTCGGTGCGGGTGAAGCCGGTCTGGCCGAGCGCCTTCCAGCAGTACGACGCGACCTCGGCGGTCTTGGCCTCCTCGGCGTTCGGCACCTGGATGGCGACCGCCTCGTACCCCTGCTCGGCAAGGTCGGCGCGCAACGCCTCGCCCGTCTCGGCGAGCGCCTCGGGGTGGATGACGGCGACGCGCTTGGCCCGGTCGCCGATGAGACCGGGCAACTCGCCCAGCAGCTGCCGGCCGACCAGCACCTCGTACGCGTCGGTGCCGGCCGAGCCGCCGACCTGGATACGGGTCACTGCCTGGTCAGTCACTTCTTCAGCTCCAGTGCGTCGAGGACCGCCTCGGCGACCTCTTCGGGGGTCTTGTCGTCGGTGGCCACGACCACCCGGGCGACTTCGGTGTACAGGTGGCGCCGGGCCTCCATCAGCTCGCGCCACTGGCGCCGCGGGTTCACGGCGAGCAGCGGGCGGGCGGTGTTCAGGCCGACGCGGCGGACCGCCTCCTCGACGTCCATCGACAGATAGACGACCGGGAGGCCGGAGAGGCGCTCCCGGCTGCCGGCGTCGAGGACGGCGCCGCCGCCGAGGGCGAGGACGCCCGTGTGCTCGGCGACGGCGGCCCGTACGGCCTCGCGTTCGAGGGCCCGGAAGTGTTCTTCGCCGTCCTCGATGAAGATGTCGGAGATCTCGCGTCCCTCGGCGGCCACGATGTCCGCGTCCGTGTCCCGGTAGGGCACGCCGAGCCGCTCGGCGAGCAGCGCGCCCACGGTGGACTTGCCGGAGCCCATCGGCCCGACCAGGACGATCAGCGGGCCGGTGCTCACCGGATGTGGAGGTTGTCGAGGTACGAGCGGACGTTGCGGCGGGTCTCCGTCACGCTGTCGCCGCCGAACTTCTCCGCGACGGCGTCCGCGAGGACCAGGGCGACCATCGCCTCGGCGACGATGCCGGCCGCCGGGACCGCGCACACGTCGGAGCGCTGGTGGTGCGCGGCGGTGGCCTCGCCGGTCACGACGTCGACGGTCTTGAGCGCCCGGGGCACGGTCGCGATGGGCTTCATCGCGGCGCGTACGCGCAGCAGCTCGCCCGTGGTCAGACCGCCCTCGGTGCCTCCGGAGCGGCCGGAGGTGCGCTTGAGGCCCTCGTCGGTGGCGACGATCTCGTCGTGCGCCTTGGAGCCGGGCACGCGGGCCAGGTCGAAGCCGTCGCCGACCTCGACGCCCTTGATGGCCTGGATGCCCATGAGGGCGGCGGCCAGGCGGGCGTCCAGACGCCGGTCCCAGTGGACGTGCGAGCCGAGGCCGACGGGTACGCCGTAGGCGAGGACCTCGACGACGCCGCCGAGGGTGTCGCCGTCCTTGTGGGCCTGGTCGATCTCGGCGACCATCGCCTTCGACGCGTCCGCGTCCAGGCAGCGCACCGGGTCGGCGTCCAGCTTCTCGACGTCGGCCGGGGTCGGGTACACGCCGTACGGGGCCTTGGCGGCGGCCAGCTCGACGACGTGCGACACGATCTCGATGCCGGCCGTCTCCTTGAGGTACGAGCGGGCGACCGCGCCCAGCGCGACGCGCGCGGCGGTCTCACGGGCGCTGGCGCGCTCCAGGACCGGCCGGGCCTCGTCGAAGCCGTACTTCTGCATGCCGGCCAGGTCGGCATGGCCGGGCCGGGGCCGGGTCAGCGGGGCGTTACGGGCCAGTTCGGCGAGCTCGGCCGGGTCGACCGGGTCGGCCGCCATGACCTTCTCCCACTTGGGCCACTCGGTGTTGCCGACCATCACGGCGACGGGCGAGCCCATGGTCAGGCCGTGGCGTACGCCTCCGAGGAAGGTCACCTCGTCGCGCTCGAACTTCATGCGCGCGCCGCGCCCATAGCCGAGGCGCCGACGGGCCAGGTGGTCCGCCACCATCTCCGTGGTGATCGGGACACCGGCGGGAAGACCCTCCAGCGTCGCCACCAGTGCGGGGCCGTGCGACTCCCCGGCGGTCAGCCAGCGCAACCTGCTCAACGGTGCTCCTCATGCTCGCGCCTCGACTGCGACGGCGCGACCGGGTGCGCGGCCCCGGCCCGCCTCCACTGATCCTCCCATGTCCGGGGCCGGTACCGATGGCCGGTCCAGAAGACGGACGCCCGGTCCGTCAGGCGGACACCCGAGAGCATCAGGCGCGGACGGCGTCCCGGATCTTCACGGCCGCGAACCACAGGAGGAGCGCCGCCATGATCCCGAGGAAGGTCCACTCCAGCCACTCCGGCAGGAACCCGAGGAAGAGGTTGACGAACCGGCCTCCCGACGACGCCAGTACCTGCCCGTGCTCCACAGCCCGCCCCTGCCCTGCCCGCGCCGGCGCTCCGGCCGCGCTTCACTCGTTCGACCGGGCGGAGCCTATCCGGCGGCGAGGGCCCGTTCCCCGGCGGCCCTCATGACCGCGAGCGGCGCGGGGCTGCGGCCGGTCATCTGCTCCACCTGGAGGACGGCCTGGTGGACGAGGAGGTCGAGCCCGCCGACCACCGCGCCCCCGCGGGCCGACCAGGCGGCCGCCAGAGCGGTCGGCCACGGGTCGTAGAGCACGTCGAAGAGGGTGCCCGGCCGGTCGGGGACCGCGGCGGCGAGCGCGTCGGTCGTCCCGGCGGGCGTTGTGGCGATCACCAGCGGCGCCCGCAGCCCCTCGGCCGCGTCCGACCAGTCGGCGGTACGCACCTGGATGCCGAGGCGCTCGCCCCAGCCGCGCATCTCGGCGGCGCGGGCCTCGCTGCGTACGTACGCGGTGACGGGCCCGGTGCACACTCGGGACAGCGCGGCGAGCGCCGAGGACGCGGTGGCGCCCGCGCCGAGCACGGCGGCGGTCTCCACCTTCTCCACGCCCCGCTCCCGCAGCGCGGCGATCATGCCGGGGATGTCGGTGTTGTCGCCGACGCGGCGGCCGTCCTCGGTGAAGACGACCGTGTTGACGGCCTCGACGGAGGCGGCCGTATCGGTGATCTCGTCGAGCAGCGGGATGACGGCCCGCTTGAGCGGCATGGTCAGCGACAGTCCGGCCCAGGACGCGTCCAGCTCCTCGAGGAACCCGGGGAGCCGGGCCTCGTCCACCTCGTGCCTGCCGTACGACCAGTCGGTGAGGCCCAGCTCGGCGTAGGCGGCCCGGTGCAGCACCGGGGAGAGGGAGTGGGCGATCGGCGACCCGAGGACGGCGGCGCGCTTCACTGTGCTCACTGGCCGGACTTCTCCCGTTCCTTTTCGTACTCCTCGACGTTCCGGTTGTGCTCCTCGTTGGTCACCGAGAACACCGTCTTGTCCTCGTTGATGGAAACGAAGTAGTACCAGGGACCCGGTGTCGGCTTCAGCGCGGAATCGATGGCGTCGACACCTGGATTACTGATGGGGCCGGGGGTGAGGCCCTTGATGTCATAGGTGTTGTACGGATCGTCGATCTTGCGCAGATCCGCGACCGCACCGACGTCGAGGGTGCTTTCTTCCTTGATGTAGTTGATGGTCGAGTCGAATTCGAGCCGGCCGACCGTCTCGATGTTGTTCGGCTGGAGGCGGTTGTAGACGACGCGGGCCACCTTGTCGAAGTCGCGCTTGTACTTGCCTTCGACCTGGACCAGGCTCGCGACGGTCAGGAGTTCCCACGGGCCCTTCAGGCCGAGGGACTTGGCCTTCGTCTCGATGTCGAGCTTGCCGTATTCGGCGTTCGCCCGGGCGACCATCTTCCGGAGGACGTCCTCCGGCTTGGTGCCCTTGGCCACCGGGTAACTCGCCGGGAAGAGGAACCCTTCCAGCGGGTCCTTGACATCGGGATGGCCGGTGGCCCAGTCCGGCAGGCCGAGGTTCTTCGCCTTCGCCTTGGCGACCGACTCCGTCGTCCCCGGTTTCAGTTCGAGCTTTTTGTCGATCTGTGCGTAGACGTAGGCGCTCCGCTTCCCTTCCGGAATGGTGAGAGCGTTCCGGTTGTCCGGATTCAGCAAGGCCTCGACGGCACTGGCGGCGGACATGCCCTTCTTGAGCGTGTAGACGCCGTCCTGGATGCTCTTGCCCTCAGGGTTCTTCTCCTGGGCGGAGACGAAGGCCCCCTGGCTCTTGACCACGCCCTTCTCCACGAGAAGTGCGGCGATCTCGTAACCACCCGCGCCCTTCGGGATCTCCACCTGGACGGTTTCGTTCGTGCCGTCCCCGGTGAAGTCGGGGGCCGCGCCGAACTGGCCCTGCCAGAACTGGTAGCCGACGTAGCCGACGCCGCCTGCGCCACCCGCCATGACCAGGGCGACGACCAGGCAGGCGAGGCCGTTGCGGCTCTTTTTCTTCTTCTGCTTACCGCCCCGGCGCCCCTGGCCGCCGCCGCGCCTCGATCCGGCCGGCTCGTCGTCGTAGCCGTCGTCCCCGTCGTCGTCGGTGGCGCCGTCCGAGAAGAACGGGTGGCTCTCCTCCTCCGGCTCGTCGCGCGCCGGCTCCGGCTCGGGCTCGGCCCGCCGCTGGCCCGGGGGCTGCGGCGGCGGGTACGCCTCGGGGGTGCCGTACAGGTCGGGGGCCTGGGCGCCGTACGGGTCGGCCGGGCCCGACGCCCCGTAGGGCATCGCCGCCTGCTGGCCGGTGTCCCAGCCGCCGGTGTCGTACGGCCGGCCCGCGTAGGCCTGCTGGGCGTACCCCTGCTGAGGGTCGGCCTGTTGTTGCGGGTGGCCCTGCTGAGGGAACTGGCCCTGTTCGGGGTGGTGGCCCTGCTGGGGGTGGTGACCTTGTTCGGGGTGGTGGCCCTGCTGGGGATACTGGCCCTGCTGGGCGTGGTGGTCCTGCGCCCCCTGGTACTGCTGTTCTGTGTAACCCTGCTGCGGCTGCTGCTGGTACGGGTCGTGCTGGTTCCCGTACTCCGTCTGCTGGTAGTAGGCCTGCTGACCTTCCCACCCCGGGTGCCCGTGCGCCGGGTCCTCGGGGTGCCACGGTTCGGAGCCGGAGCTCCGGCCATACTCAGTCATCGATCCCCAAACAGCCGCGAGGCGTCCGGACGATCCGCCTCTACGTAGCGCGGCGGCTGTTCGAACACCGCCGCGTAGCGGGGAACGTTACCGTACCGCGATCAGATGACCACTTCGACGCCCTCTCCGGGCGGATTACCTGATACCCGTTCGGACTCAAGAGCGTTCTGAAGGATGATCACAGCGGCTGCCTGATCGATGACAGACCGCCCCTTTTTGGACTTCACGCCCGACGCGCGCAGCCCCTGAGTGGCCGTCACTGTGGTCATCCTCTCGTCCACGAGCCGAACGGGGACGGGGGATACGCCACGGGCGAGCACCTGGGCGAAGGCGCGGACCTTGGCCGCGGCCGGGCCCTCGCCCCCGCTGAGGGAGCGAGGGAGCCCGACCACGATCTCGATCGGCTCGTACTCCTCGGTGATCTGCTGCAACCGCCGGTGGGCGGCCGGGACATCACGTCCCGGCACGGTCTCCACCGGCGTGGCGAGGACCCCGTCGGGGTCGCACGAGGCGACCCCGATCCGGGCGTCCCCGACGTCGATCGCGAGCCGGCGGCCCCGTCTCATCAGACGGTGTCCGCGACGAGCCGCTCGACGGCGTCCATGGCGTCGCCGATGGCCTCCGGGTTCTGACCGCCGCCCTGGGCGACGTCCGGCTTGCCGCCACCGCCGCCGCCGAGGGTCTTGGCGGCCGTGCGGACCAGCTCGCCGGCCTTGAGACCCCGCTCGCGGGCTGCCTCGTTGGTGGCGATGACCGTCAGCGGACGGCCGTTCGCCGTGGTGAACAGGGCGACGACCGCCGGGCGGTCGCCCGGGATACGGCCACGCACGTCCAGAACCAGCTTGCGCAGGTCGTCGGCGGAGGTGCCGTCGGGGAGCTGTCCGGTCACCAGGGCCACACCGCGTACGTCCTGGGCGCCCTGGGCGAGACCGGCGGCGGCCTGGAGCACCTTCTCGGCGCGGAACTTCTCGATCTCCTTCTCGGCGTCCTTCAGCTTGGCCAGCATGCCGGAGATCTTCTCGGGGAGCTCCTCGGGACGGCCCTTGACCAGCTCCTGGAGCTGGGCGACGACCGTGTGCTCCTTGGCCAGGAAGTTGTACGCGTCGACACCGACGAGGGCCTCGATACGGCGCACACCGGAACCGATCGACGACTCGCCGAGCAGCTTCACCAGACCCAGCTGGGCGGTGTTGTGGACGTGCGTACCGCCGCACAGCTCCTTGGAGAAGTCGCCGATGGTGACGACACGGACCCGCTCGCCGTACTTCTCGCCGAACTCGGCGATGGCGCCCTGACGCTTGGCCTCGTCGATCGCCATGACCTCGGCGTGCACGTCCAGCTCGCGGGCGAGCACCTCGTTGATCTTCTGCTCGACGTCGGTCATGACCGTCTGCGGCACGGCGGACGGCGAGCCGAAGTCGAACCGGAAACGACCGGGCTGGTTCTCCGAACCGGCCTGGGCGGCCGTCGGGCCGAGGGCGTCCCGCAGCGCCTGGTGGGTGAGGTGCGTGGCGCTGTGGGCGCGGGCGATGGCGCGGCGGCGCTTGACGTCGATCGTGGCGTACGCGGTGGAACCGACGGTCACCTCGCCGACCTGGACGGACCCCTTGTGGACGGAGACGCCCGGGACCGGCTGCTGCACGTCGCGCACCTCGATGACGGCGCCGCTGTGCAGCCTGATGCGGCCGGTGTCGGCGATCTGGCCACCGCCCTCGGCGTAGAACGGGGTGCGGTCGAGGACGACCTCGATCTCGTCGCCCTCGGTGGCGGCGGGCGAGGGGACGCCGTTCACCAGCAGGCCGACGACGGTCGTCTCGCCCTCGGTGTTGGTGTAGCCCACGAACTCGGTGGCGCCGGAGGTGTCGGCGATCTCGCGGTAGGCGGAGACGTCGGCGTGGCCGGTCTTCTTGGCCCTGGCGTCGGCCTTGGCGCGCTCCCGCTGCTCCTTCATCAGGCGGCGGAAGCCGTCCTCGTCCACGGAGAGCCCCTGCTCGGCGGCCATCTCCAGGGTGAGGTCGATCGGGAAGCCCCAGGTGTCGTGGAGCAGGAACGCCTTGTCGCCGGGCAGGACCGTGCCGCCGACGGCCTTGGTCTCGGTGACGGCGGTGTCGAGGATGTTGGTGCCGCCCTTGAGGGCCTTGAGGAACGCGGCCTCCTCGGCGAGGGCGACGGCCTCGATGCGCTTGCGGTCGGTCTCCAGCTCCGGGTACTGCTCGCCCATGGTCCGGATGACCGTGTCGACGAGCTCTCCCACGACCGGGCCCGAGGCGCCCAGCATGCGCATGTTGCGGATGGCGCGGCGCATGATGCGGCGCAGCACATAGCCGCGGCCCTCGTTGCCGGGGGTGACGCCGTCGCCGATGAGCATCACGGACGTGCGCATGTGGTCGGCGACCACGCGCAGCGAGACATCGCTCGCGTGGGCCTGGCCGTAGCGCACACCGGTGAGCTCGGTGGCCTTGTCGATGACGACCTTCAGGGTGTCGGTCTCGTACATGTTCTGTACGCCCTGGAGGATCATCGCCAGGCGCTCGAGACCGAGGCCCGTGTCGATGTTCTTGCTCGGCAGGTCACCGAGGATCTCGAAGTCCTCCTTGGAGGTGCCCTCGCCGCGCTCGTACTGCATGAAGACCAGGTTCCAGATCTCCACGTACCGCTCGTCGTTGACGGCCGGGCCGCCCTCGACGCCGAACTCGGGGCCGCGGTCGTAGTTGATCTCGGAGCAGGGGCCGCAGGGGCCGGGGACGCCCATGGACCAGAAGTTGTCCTTCTTGCCCAGGCGCTGGATGCGCTCGGCCGGGACGCCGACGACGTCGCGCCAGATCTGCTCGGCCTCGTCGTCGTCCTGGTAGACGGTGATCCAGAGCTTCTCGGGCTCCAGGCCGTAGCCACCGTGCTCGACGGAGCCGGTCAGCAGCTCCCAGGCGAGCTTGATGGCGCCTTCCTTGAAGTAGTCACCGAAGGAGAAGTTGCCGCACATCTGGAAGAACGTGCCGTGGCGGGTGGTCTTGCCCACCTCTTCGATGTCCGGCGTGCGCACGCACTTCTGGACGCTGGAGGCGCGCGTGTACGGCGGCTTCTCCTCACCCAGGAAGTAGGGCTTGAACGGCACCATGCCGGCGTTGACCAGGAGCAGAGTCGGGTCGTCCGCGATGAGCGACGCCGAAGGGACGACGGTGTGCCCGCGCTCCTCGAAGAAGCTCAGCCAGCGGCGGCGGATTTCAGCCGACTCCATCAGTGGTCCTCATTCCGGTTGTACGAGTGGTTGTCGGGGTAAGGGGGGCGGGTGCGGTCCCGGGGAGTGTCGAGGGCCGCGGCGCGGCGCGGCGCCGGGAGCGCGGGGTCGTCGACGGGTGCCTCCAGGCCCAGCGCCTCGCCCAGTTCGGCCTCGCGTTGGAGCATCCCCGCCCGGACGTCGAGTGCGAACTCCTTGAGCCGGTGGCCGGTCTCGACCGCCTTGTCGGCGGCCTGGGCGGCGAGGCTCTCCGGGGTCAGCTGCTTGAGCTTGCGATTGACCTTGGTGGTGGCCCACACGCCGGCTGCGGCGCCCGCGGTGAACCAGAAAGCACGGCGGAACATCCCTTGCGTCAGCCCTTCCGCTTCCGGCCCCTGGCCCCCGGCACCGTACGGCCGACGATCACCGTACGCCGGGGCTGCTCGGCCGGCCTGTCGTTCTTGTTCCGGCTCATCGCCCGGCGCACGCCGTAGCCGAACGCCGCGACCTTGACGAGCGGTCCACCGAAGGTGGAGGCGACCGTCGTGGAGAGCGCGGAGGCGTTGGACGTGACTTCCTGGACGTCCGACGCGATGGCGTCGACCCGGTCGAGCTGCGTCTGCGCGGAGCGCACGGTCGCGGAGGCGTCGGCCAGCAGCGGAACCGCCTGCTCGGTCACCTCGGCCACGAGTCGGGTGGTCGCCCTGAGCGTCTGGGCCAGCCTCACCAGCACCACGGCCAGGAAGGAGACCAGGATCGCCCAGAAGACGGCGACCAGAATCCCGGCAACCTCTCCACCGGTCACTGCGCACCGCTCTCTGCTCGTCGGACGTCGTCCATCGTTCGTCGTTCGTCATTCGGTCGTCGTACTGGCGAACGCCTTGGAAAGTCGTTCTCCGAGCCTATCGCGCCGACGCTCGCTCGCCGTACCGCATTAGCTGCGCAGCGCGTTACGGGCACGGGGAGGCGGAGTTGCGTGATCCGATTGTACGGAGTGCGCCGACGCCAGTACGCTCCGTGTTCCATGCGACGGAGCAATCTGCCGGCGGAGCTGAACCGGTTCGTCGGGCGCGACGGCGATCTCGGTGAACTGGAGCGGCTGCTGGCGGAGTTCCGGCTCGTCACGGTGGTCGGGGTGGGCGGTGTGGGCAAGTCCCGGCTGGTGCTGCGGGCGGCCGCGGCGGTCGACGTCGGGGCGGAGAAACGCTACTGCGACGGGGTCCGGCTGGCGGAGCTGGCGCCGCTGCGTGATCCGGCCCTGCTGGAGCAGGCCCTGCTCGACGCGCTCGGCCTCACCGACCACACGCGCAGACCCCCGCGCGAGGTGCTGGTCGAGCATCTCGCCGACCGCCGGCTGCTGCTGGTCCTCGACGGCTTCGAACACCTCGTGGACGACTGCGCCGGGCTCGTACGGGAGTTGCTGCGCCGCTCCCCCGGCCTGACCGTGCTGGCCGCCGCCCGCTGTCCGCTGCGGCTGGACGGCGAGGCCGTGATGCCGCTCTCCCCGCTCCCGGACGACGACGCGGTACGGCTGTTCACCGACCGGGCCGCCGCGGCGGCACCGGGTGTCCACGTGGAGGACGCCGGCCCGGTACGGGAACTGTGCCGACGCCTCGACGGGATTCCGCTGGCCCTGGAACTGGCCGCCGGCCGGCTGGCCGTACTCACCGTGGAGCAGATGCTCCACCGGCTCGACGACCGTTTCCGGCTGCTGACCGGCGGCGCTCGGGGAGCACTGCCCCGGCACCAGACCCTGCGGACGGCCATCGGCTGGAGCCATGAGCTGTGCACGCCCCGGGAGCGGCTGCTGTGGGCACGACTGTCGGTGTTCGCCGGCCCCTTCGACCTGGAGGCGGTCGAGTACGTGTGCGGCGGGCCGGAGCTGCCGGCCGACGAGGTGCTGGACGTCGTCGCCGGGCTGGTGACCCAGTCCGTGGTGGTGCGGGAGGAGACTCCCGCGGGCCCGCGCCTGCGGATGCTGGACACGGTCCGGGCGTACGGGGCGGAGTGGCTCGCGGCGCTGGGCGACGAGGAGCGGATGCGGCGACGGCACCGCGACTGGTACATGGGCCTGGCCACCTGGTGCGAGCTGGAATGGTTCAGCCCGCGCCAGGCCGAGGTGGCGGCCTGCGCCGACAGCGCGCTGCCCAATCTGCGGGCGGCCCTGGAGCTGTGCCTGGGAGCGCCGGACGAGGCACACCTGGCGCAGCACCTGGCCGCGACGCTCTGGTTCTCCTGGGTCGGCTGCGGGCGGCTTGCGGAGGGACGGCACTGGCTGGACCAGGCGGTGGCCCTGGAGTCGGGCCACGACGAAGCCCGGCTCCGGGCGCTGTGGGTGCTGGGGTACGTCGCGATCCTCCAGGGCGACAACCCGGCGGCGGTGACGGCGCTGTACGAGTGCGGGGAGGGCGCGGCCCGGACGGGCAACGCGCTGGCCGCCGCGTACACGACCCACCGCATGGGCTGCCTGGCGCTGCTGTCGGACGACATGCCGCGTGCCGAGGACCTGCTGACGCGGGCGCTGACGGCCTACCGCGAGCAGGGCGAGCTGAACAGCCAGGTGCTGATGGGCCAGGTCGAGCTGGCGATGGCGAAGGTCTTCCTGGGTGACCTGGAGACGGCCGTGGCGCTGTGCCAGGAGGTCCGGGAGATCTGCGAGGACCGGGGCGAGCGGTGGACACGGGCGTACGCGCTGTACGTCCTGGCGTACTCGGCGTGGACCCGGGGCGAGCACGGCGAGGCCCGGGAGCTGCTGCGTGAGTGCATCGCCATCGACCACATGTTCAACGACCTCGTCGGACTGGTCCTGGCCATCGAACTGCTCGCGCTGGTGACGGCCGCGGAGGGCGACCCGGCGGAGGCGGCGGTGCTCCAGGGCGCGGCCGCGCCGATGTGGGAGGCGGTGGGGCCGCCGCTCTTCGGCTCGGGCTACTTCAGCGCGCCCCGCGCGTTGTGCGAGCAGCGGGCGGGCGAGGAACTGGGAGCCGAGCGTTTCCGCTCGTACGTCGCGGAGGGCAACGCGTTGCCGCTGGACGCGGCGGTTCTGCGGGCGCTCTCGGGGCGCCCTCTGGACGGGGTGCCACCGCCGCGCGGCGCTACTGCGCGGGCGCGGCGGCCCCGCTGAGCGGGGCGCTGCGTCGGGGCGCCTGCGACCACCCCCGGGCGGGTGCGGAGTCACGGCCGCCCCGGCGTGCGGGGTGTGGCGGCGACCGCCGGTAGGCGTGGGGGCCTGCCGGTACGGGGGCCCTGCGGGTAGCGGGGGGCGGCCTTGCGGCCACCGTCGGTGCGTGGGAGGCGTGGCCCCTCCGGGCTCGACTCCTCGAGGCCGGCGGCCTTGGCTTCCTCGGTCGGGAGCCCTTCCGACGCCGCCAACCTCTGCGGGGACGACCCTGCACGGCCCCACCCCGGCCGGATGCCGGGTGCGGGCCCGGGAACGCGGGAGCCCGCCGCTCCCCTGAGGGAACGGCGGGCTCGACAACCGCGTGAGGGCTACGTCAGCGGGCGTAGTACTCGACGACCAGCTGCTCGTCGCAGATGACCGGGATTTCCTTGCGGTTCGGCTCGCGGTCGAGGCGGAAGGCCAGGGCCTTCAGGTTGACCTGCAGGTAGCGGGGGGTCTCACCGTCGGGGGCGAAGCCGCCCTCACGCGCCACCTGGAACAGGCTCTTGTTGCGGCTGCGCTCGCGGACCATCACGACGTCGTCGGGGCGGACGCGGAACGACGGCTTGTCGACCTTGCCACCGTTGACCTCGATGTGGCCGTGAACGACCATCTGGCGGGCCTGGTAGATGGTGCGGGCGATGCCCGAACGCAGGACCAGGGCGTCGAGGCGGCGCTCGAGCTCGACGACCAGCGCCTCGCCCGTCTTGCCCTCGGCCTTCTTGGCGCGGTCGTAGGCGCGCGCCATCTGGCGCTCGCTGATGTCGTACTGCGCACGCAGACGCTGCTTCTCGAGCAGACGGACCTTGTAGTCCGAGTTCTGCTTGCGGCCACGGCCGTGCTCGCCCGGCGGGTAGGGGCGGGCCTCGAAGTACTTGACGGCCTTCGGCGTCAGCGCGATACCGAGCGCACGAGACTTCTTGACCTTGGGACGCGACTGGTTAGGCACGTTCTCCAGACCTCCGAATTAGGTTAGGTTAGGCTTACCTTAATCAAGGAGATCGCATGTCGAGCCCTGGGAACACCACGCGCATCACAGACAGCAGCACAAAGAGCGATGCTCCTGCTTCGCAGAGCATCGATGTGACGGAGGTCCGATCAGCTCATGGTCAGCCGCGTCCCAGCGGGCTTGAAACCGCCCGGATGCCGTCAGCAGCCGAGCGCACACGAACTCTCGTACAGAGTACATGCTCCGCGGTGCTCATCCTGCCCGGGGCGGACGGGGCCCGGCCGGACGAGCTGATGCCGGAGGCCCGTGTGGTGGGAACGGACGGCGAGGTCTTCCTGCTGTTCCCCGCCGACGCCCCGGCCGTGCGCGCCGCCACGCACGCGCAGGATGACGAGCTGCCCGCGGTGCTGGAGCTGACGGATGTGGCCCCGGTCGCCGTCCCCGACCGCATCCGGGGCCGGGCGTGGGTCTCCGGGTGGCTGACGTGCGCCCCGGGGATCGCCGAGCCGGGGCACATGATGCTGCGCCTGGAGGTCGGCGAGGTGTACGTCGACGACCTGTGGGGCGACGCCGCGGTGAGCCCGGCGGACTTCGCCGAGGCCCTGCCCGACCCGCTCACGGCGTACGAGACGGAGGTGCTCCAGCACCTCGCCGCCGCGCACGACGACCATGTGCAGGGGCTCGGCGGGCTGCTCGCGCACCGCGCCGACGTGCGGCGCGTGGTACCGCTGTCGCTGGACCGGTTCGGGCTGCGGGTGCGCTGCCGCGACACGGCGGGGCGCTCCTTCGACGCACGGTTCGACTTCCCCGAGCCCGTGCGGGACGTCCATGGGCTGCGGCGCGCGATGCGTGCCCTTTTCGACGCGGCGCAGAACTGATCAGGGGCTCCCCTCGCCCCGCAGCCGCTCGCGCACCTTCTCGACCACGTCCGCGTACCGCGCCTCCGCGCCGTACCGCGTGGGTTCGTAGTAGCGCCTGCCGTGGATCTCGTCCGGGGCGTACTGCTGGGCCGCGATACCGCCCGGCACGTCGTGCGGATAGACGTACCGCTGAGCGTGACCGAGCTTGGCCGCGCCCTTGTAGTGCCCGTCGCGGAGATGGGGAGGTACGGGGCCGGCGAGGCCGTTCCGCACGTCCGCCCGGGCGGCGGAGATCGCCGTGGTCGCGGCGTTCGACTTGGGGGCCAGCGCGAGGGCGATCGTGGCGTGGCTCAGGGTGAGAGCCGCCTCCGGGAATCCGATCATGGCCACTGCCTGGGCGGCAGCGACCGCGAGGGGCAGCGCGGCCGGGTCCGCGAGGCCGATGTCCTCGCTCGCCGAGATCATCAGGCGGCGGGCGATGAAACGCGGATCCTCGCCCGCCTCGATCATCCGGGCGAGGTAGTGCAGGGCCGCGTCGACGTCGGAGCCGCGGATGGACTTGATCAGGGCACTGGCCACGTCGTAGTGCTGGTCGCCGTCCCGGTCGTACTTCACCGCCGCCCGGTCCACCGTCTCCTCGAGAGTGGCGAGGGTGATCTCGGTGTCCTTCTTCGCCAGGGCCGCACCGGCCGCCGCCTCCAGCGCGGTCAGCGCCCGGCGGGCGTCGCCGCCCGCGATCCGGACGAGGTGGGCTTCGGCGTCGTCCGGGAGGGTGACCGCGCTGTTGAGACCTCGCTCGTCGGTGAGCGCCCGCTTCAGCAGCCCGCGGATGTCGTCGTCGGTGAGCGGTTCGAGGGTGAGGAGGAGGGAGCGGGAGAGCAGGGGGGAGATCACCGAGAAGTACGGGTTCTCGGTGGTGGCGGCGATGAGGGTGACCCAGCGGTTCTCGACGGCCGGCAGCAGGGAGTCCTGCTGGGCCTTGCTGAAGCGGTGGATCTCGTCGAGGAAGAGCACCGTCTCCTTGCCGAAGCCACCGGCCGCGCGGCGGGCGCCGTCGATGACCGCGCGGACCTCCTTGACGCCCGCGGTGATCGCGGAGAGCTCCACGAACCGCTTGTTGGTCGCCTTGGACACCACGTACGCCAGGGTCGTCTTGCCCGTGCCGGGCGGGCCCCAGAGGATCACCGACGAGGCGCCGGCCGGGCCTCCCGCCCCTTCACCGACCAGTCGGCGCAACGGTGACCCCGGCTTCAGCAGGTGCTGCTGGCCGACGACCTCGTCCAGGGTGCGCGGGCGCATCCGGACCGCCAGCGGACTGCTGGACGGGTCCTTCTCCTGGCGTTCTTCGGCTGCGGCGGTAAAGAGGTCGGGCTCCACATCCAGAAGCGTATGCCAGGCCACTGACAGCCGGTCCGGGGTGGATCAGCTCGTCCAGAAATCCCACCAGCGGGTCAGGATCAGCATCCCGATGATCCCGGTGTGCAGGACGGGCAGCACCCAGGTGAACTCGTCGAGGAAGACCCGGACCGCACGCGGTGCGGGCAGCAGGCCGTTGCGTACGTTGTGCGAGGTGACGTACCAGAACATGACGATCGTGGCGACCCAGGCGAGACTGCACCAGAGGCACAGCGCGTTGATCTCGTACAGCGACTGGTACATGAGCCACATGCAGAAGCCCACACCGAAGAGCGTGCCGGCGTTCAGCCCCAGCCAGTACCAGCGGCGGTAGCGGGCGCCCGCGAGGAGGGCGGTGCCGATGGCGACGACCATGCCGTAGGTGACCAGGCCGAGCATGGGGTTGGGGAAGCCGAAGGCCGAGGCCTGGTCGCTCTTCATGATGTT
>NZ_JBEPEL010000037.1:0-61913 GCF_040300825.1 Streptomyces sp. NPDC000229 | reverse complement strand
CGTGTCTTTCGGATCTTGCCGGGCTCGCGAGCCCTGGCACGCGCATCTGCTGCGTTGTCGTCGGTCGCCAATGCTCCGCAGTGGCTCCCTCCTCCGCCTTGCATCTGCGCGCACCAGACCCCGCTCGCTGATCCGGCCTGATCCAAAAGACACGACCTAGGCGGGGGCGGGCGGCATGGCGAAGTGGCAGTGGGGCAGGCGACGCGACACCGGCAAGAGCACTCCGGCGAGGAGCGCCCTCGGCGGCGTCACACCCGCCGCACCCGCAGCACCCGTCAACCCCGTGCAGCAGGTGGCGGGCAGCGGAAACGCGACCGCGACCCACGGCGGCATCGCCGTCACCGGCATCTACAACGACCATTCCACCGTGGTGCTGCCGCCGGAAGCAGTGGCCCCCGCGGGCGGTGTCGAGGCCCGCCCGGGTCTCGACAACCTGCCCTACCGCCCCGGCCGCTTCGTCGGCCGGACCGTCGAACTCGACCGCCTGGACGCCGCCATGACCGGACCTCCGGGTCGTCCGGGCGGGGTGCTCTTACAGGCAGTGCACGGACTCGGAGGGATAGGCAAGAGCGCCCTGGCCGCTCACTGGGCGGCCACCCGAGCCGGCGCCCTCGGCCTGTCGCCGATCCGCTGGATCACCGCGGACAGCCCGGCCGGAGTGGAGCAGGGCCTCGCCGCTTTGGGCATGGCCCTCCAGCCTGCCGCGTCCAAGGTGATGACCGCCGAAGCCCTGGTGGAGATCGGGAAGGAGTGGCTGGCCACACACACCGGCTGGCTGCTCGTCCTGGACAACGTCAACGACCCCGCCGACATAGCCGAACTGCTGGCGCGCGCGCCCGCCGGCCGCTTCCTGGTCACCAGCAGGCTCGCCACCGTATGGCACGACGCCACCACCGTCATTCGGCTCGACGTCCTCGATCCGGCCGATTCCCTGGCCCTCCTCAAGGCAACCGTCACCAGCGGTGGCCCCCGCGACATGGCCGGAGCGGACGAACTCTGTGCCGAACTGGGACACCTGCCCCTGGCCGTCGAGCAGGCCGCCGCCTATCTCGCACAGAACCCCCTGCTGACCCCGCGTTCGTACCTGGACCTGCTGAGGGACGACCCTGCGGCGATGCTCCGGCGGGGCGCCATGGGCGTGACCGACGCCGAGCGCACCGTCGCCCGTACGTGGCGCGTGGCGCTGGACCGCATGGCCGAACGGCAACCCCTGGCCGCCGAGGTGCTGCGGATCCTGGCCTGGTATGCCCCCGACAAGATTCCCGTCGGGCTTCTCGACGACGTAGCCGAACCGGCCGAGCTCGCGGACGCCATCGGCACGCTGAACGCCTACAGCATGGTCAAGGTCGACGCCGGCAGCCGTTCCCTGGCCGTACACCGGCTCGTCCAATCGGTGGCCCGGACACCCGATGCCGACGACCCGAACCGTACGCCCGACCTCGTCCAGGAGGCCCGTTCGTACGCGACCGCCGCCCTGCTCGCGGCCGTCCAGCCGTGCCAGTGGCAGGATCCCGCCACATGGCCCACCGGGCACACCATGCTCCCGCACATGGACGCCGTCGCCCGCCACACGCCCCCGGTGGCCGACACCACCAGGACCGCGAGGCTCCTCAACCACGCCGGGGTGTTTCTCGTCAGCCAGGGGCTGGCGGCCCGCGCCGCAGCACACCTGCGACGAGCCCTGGCCCACCACGAACGGACGCTGGGCCCCGACCACCTGGACACGGTCACCTGCCGTCACAACCTGGCCGGTGCCTACGAGGAGGGCGGCGATCTGAAGCGCGCCATTCCGCTCTACGAACGGGCTCTGGAAGACGCGGACCGCACCCTCGGCGAAACGCACCCCCTCACCCTCGCCAGCCGCAACAACCTCGCCGACGCCCACCGGGCGGCCGGCAACACGGACCGGGCTCTCGCCCTGCTCGGGCAGAACGTCGCCCTGGGCCTGCTGCAGGGCACGGACGAGCTCAGCACCCTCGCCGCCGTCACCAACTTTGCCCGCGTACAGCAGACCGCGGGCAATTTCGACGAGGCCGTCCGCCTGCTCGAGGGGAACATCGACGCCTGCGTACGTGAGCTCGGCGAGGACCACCACCTCACCCTCGTCACCCGCCACAACCTGACGGCCGCCCGCCTGGCCGCAGGCCGGCGACTTGCCACCACGGCACTCTTCGAGCAGGACCTCCACGACATGGAACGGGTCCTGGGCGAGGACCACCCCGACACCGTCCTCGTACGCGGGGACCTGGCGCACGCCTACAAGGAAGCGGGCGACCTCGGCCGGGCCGTCCCGCTGCTCGAACGGACACTGCGCGACATGGAGCGCGTCCACGGTGAGGACCACGGCAGGACCCGCGCCGTCCGCATGGCGCTCTCCCTCGCATACCGGGAGGCGGGCGACATCGACAAGGCCCGCTCCCTGGCCGCTCGGACACCGAACGAGCCGGCCGATGTCCGGCCCACCGGGGACCCACGGCCGGCCGATGCCCGGTCCACCGGGGACCCACGCTCCGCAGGCGAGGGACACCCCGACACCCGCGGTGCCGATACCCACAGTGCCGACATCGGCTACGCCTTCCTCACGGCTGACGACCCGGAAGGCGCCATGCCCCTTCTGGCACAGGCCTACCACGACAGCCGGGAGCGGAGCGGTGAGGAGCACCAGAACACCCTCGCCACCCGCCACAACCTGGCCGTAGCCCACCTGATGGCGAACGACCCCGGGCCGGCCATCCCCCTGTTCGAGCAGAACCTCCGGCTCCGGGAAAAGACCCTGGGCGAGAACCACCCCGACACGCTCACCACCCTCAGGCACCTCGCCGACGCCCACCGGCTGGCCGGCCACTTCGACCGGGCCGTCCACCTGTACGACAGGGTCTTCCAGGGGCGCACACGGGCCCTCGGCCCCGCCCATACCGACACCCTGGCGGCCCTCAACCTCCTCGCGTGCAGTCTCCTGCTCCTGGGTCTGCCGAAGGAGGCGGTTCCCCTCTGCCAACAGGCACTGCACGGCATGGAGAAGGCGCTCGGCCCCTCCCACCCCGACGTCCTCACCATCCGCAACCAGCTTGCGCAGGCGCACAAGGACGCGGGGGACCTCCAGCGAGCGGTCCCGCTCTACGAGGACAACCTCACCGCATGCGCACAGACCCTTGGCGAGGATCACCCGCACACCCTCACAGCCCGCCACAACCTGGCCGTCGCGCACGCCGCGACGAGGAATTACGACCGGGCACTCGCCTTGCTCGAGGCCAACCTCCCGCAACAGGAACGGGTGCACGGAGCGGACCACACCGACAGCCTCACCACCCGCATGAACATCGCCTCCACCTACCACGTGATGGGGATGCGCAAGGAAGCCCTCCGCCTGTACAAGCAGACCCTCGACTCCTGCATCAGGGCTCTCGGGATCACTCACCCCCTCACTCTCACCGTCCACGCCCAGCGGCGCGCCGCCCGGCGCAGAAGGCCCTGACACCGGCGCGCACAGGCCCGCGAGCCATCCGGGCCGGGGGACGCCCATCTCTCGAAGTGGTTTCCCCTGTTGAGCACCTTCGGCGGGCAACAGCGGCACGCACCGATGCCCCGTGAGTGCCCGCCCGGCGCCGGGCGGCACAGCGCACGCCCCCTGCGACGGGCCGCGGGGCTGGCTCGCCCGCTGCTGCTGCCGTCCGGCCGTGCCGTCCTCGCACCCGTCCGCCGCCGGCGGGCCGTCCCGCTGTCCCGCTGCCGGCCACAACAGTGGCCACGCTCAACGCCATCGGAGGGCCGTGCCCCGGGCGGAGACGGCGGCTGCCGCCATCGTTGGGCTTCGCTGCTGACGCCGCCACAGCGAGCGGGCCGAGCCTTGTGGCACCCCTCACGACGACTGACCGCCACCGCAGTGAGAACATCGCCACCGGACCGCCGCGGTGAGGGGGAGAGAGCATGAACCAGGGGCGAGTGACCTATGAGGTGAGGTACTCGGTTTCTCCACCGGCCGTCGTGAGCTCGGGTCCGCATGATGAAGGCGGTGCTGTCCGGCTCTGCCGGGATGTCGATGCCCCAGCGTCGGACCGCTACCGCTCCACCCGCACCTTCCACATCGTCTCCGAGGGTGGGCCGCCCATCGCCCGCGTGGTCACCGAGCAGACCCTCGGCCCGCGGGTGATCGGGCGCCCGGCCGTCTATCGTGTCGAGGATCCGTTCGGCGGGCTGCTCGGGCGGATCACACTGCGACGCCGGCGAGGTCTCCGGTTCGGACGGACACGGTGGACCGTGGAGCCCGCGGCGGGCCCCGCCCTCACGGGGTACCAGGGCCGCCTGGTGTGGTGGGCGGTGTGGTGGCCGGTGGGGCTGCCGATCAGGTTGCTGTGCCTGATCGCGGCCGTCATGGGCGCGGGTGACGGAGGTTTCGGCCCGCCCCGCCGGGTCATCTGGCGTGACGGTACGGGCCGTGCCCACCTGGTCTTCCGCGGGCTGGCCGACGACTACCAGGTGCTGAGGCCCGGTTGGGACCCCCGCCTGGTCCACGCAATTGTGGGGCTCCACCAGGCGTTCGATCCCTCCGAGGGGGCAGGAGCGCTGGGCTGGTACGAGCAGTAGCGGCCCCAGCCCGCTCGTTCCCGGCCCGGCCGATGCGCCGATTACCGCGCCTGCCCGGCGCGGTAATCGGCAGTGGCCGTGCCGCTGGCGCCTGCGCGCCGAACTGCCGCCGTCGGGGCCGTCGGGGCCGTTGGGCTTGCGCCCGTCGGCCGTTCCGGCGCCTCCGCCGCAGGTCTCCCCGCCTCGTCACGCTGCTGCCGGGTCACCCGCTGCCCCGCCGGGCCGGCAACGTGCCGCCGTGCTGTGCTGCCCAGCCGTTCCGGCGCGCCGTGCCGTCGGGGCGTGCCGCGGTCGATCACGACGGTTGGCAGGGGCGGTTGCCAACTGCGCTGTTAACGTTGCGCCTTGAACGAGGGGGAGGAACATCACATGACTTCGACTGCGTTTCGTATCGGCGGGGATCTGGAAGTACGCAGGCTCGGCTTCGGGGCCATGCACTTGCGGACGGACCCGGGCCCGGGCCGTGAGGCCTCTCTCGCCGTCGCCCGGCGGGCCGTCGAGCTGGGCGTCACACTGATCGACACCGCTCACATGTACGGCGCGGGCGCCAACGAGGAGCTCGTGGCCGAGGCCCTGCACCCCTACCCGGACGGGGTCCTCATCACCACCAAGGTCGGAGTCGCCCGATCGCTCCCCTCGGGCGAGTGGAAGCTCGACGGGCGGCCGCCTGTGCTGCGCGAGCAGGTCGAGCAGGCGCTGCGCCGACTGCGCGTCGAACGGATCGAGCTGCTCCAGCTGCACCGTGTTGATCCGGAGACGCCCCTCGCCGACCAGCTCGGCGCACTGCGGGACCTGCGGAACGAGGGCAAGATCGGCCGGATCGGGCTGTCCGAGGTCACCGCCGACGAACTCGACCGGGCACGGGACATCGTCGACATCGCGAGCGTGCAGAACCGCTACAACCTGCTCGACCGGGAACACGAGCCCGTGCTCGCGGCCTGCGAAGCGGCCGGCATCGCGTTCCTGCCCTGGCGCCCCGTCGCCTGGGGGGAGTCGGGGGCGAGGGCCGACATCGCCGCCGTGGCCGCCGAGGTCGAGGCCACTCCCACGCAGGTCGCGCTCGCCTGGCTTCTCGGGCACTCGCCGGTCATCCTCCCGATCCCGGGCACTTCCCGGATCGACCACCTGGAGGAAAACCTCGCCGCGGAACGCCTCCACCTGACCGAGGCCCAGCGTGATCGCCTCGACCGCCTGTCCGGAGAGCAGTCATGAGCCAGTACAACATGCCCGTGGGGGAGGAGGCGGTACGAGATCCCGCTCCCTGTTCCGCACCCGCAGGCCGGCCCTCGTCGCCCAGTCGGTGATGGCCATCTCGGGCCTCGCTACATCCACGTCATGCTGAGCGGTGGCCCGGACTCCCTCTGACTCGATGAGGAGCCCATCCTGTGTCCTCGACTCCACCGCGCTCGGCTTTGAGCTGCGCGGTGAGGTCGTACCGCGCGTGAGGGCCGATTGACGGGCAGGCCAGCGAGGGCGAAGCGCACGAACATGGTGCGGTGGTCTCGACGATGGCCCGGTCGCCGAGTCCGGGGCCCTCGTAGACCACGGCGACGTCTTCGAGCCCGTAAGGCGCATGCCGTAGGGCCGGCAGCACGTTGAGGATTGCGGCCTCCGCAGCGCCCTGGCCCGCGCCCCGCACCGCTCGTCCGACACCGTGCGGCCTGCATCCGGACATCGAGCGCGATGATCCTGGCCGAGCCGATCGACGACGGTCAGGAATTCAGCCCGCAGGTGCCGTCGGAGTCGGTGTTGCCGCCGAGGTCGACGAACCTCGCGAGCACGGCCCGGCAGTTGTCCGCGCCGTCCAGCCGGGAGTTGTCGGTGACGGTGGAGTTCTTCAGCCGGACGCTGCCAGGGCCGACCCGCACCGGCGGGGCGGGGGTGTAGCCGAGGGTGATGTTGATGCCACCCCCGCCCTTCTCGGCGTAGTTGTCGGTCACCTCGGTGTCCACGAGGGTGACGTCCCTGACTCCTCGTACGTCGATGCCGCCACCGTAGCCCGCGAGTTCGCCCGGCCGCGTGGGATCGTACGGGTCGGTGACCCGGTTGTCGGTGATCGTGGACCGTTCGACCAGGCCCGCCGAGTCGAACCGGATGCCACCGGCTTCGCCGGCCTCGTTGTGGTCGACGAGGCTGTCGCGCAGGGTGAAGGAGCTGAAGGGGATGTTCTGTACGGCCCCGCCGATCCTGCCGGTGTTCCTGGTGAGGCGCACCCGCTCCATGGTCAGCTGCGAGGAGTTCAGCGCGGCACCGCCGCCGTAGTAGTTGTAGAGGGACGCCGTGGGCTCGGAGCGGCCGCGGGTGATCGTCAGGTCCGAGATCGTCGACGGTCGCATGACGGTGAACACCCGGTCGATCCCGCCCCCGTCGATGACTGTGGCGTCCGCTCCGGCCCCGGTGATCGTCGTGGGCGCGAAGATCTTCAGGTTGCCGTGTGCCGTATCGGCCAGGGTGTAGTCGGTGAAGGGCCGACCGAGCAGCGGTGGGATGCTGAGGCGGTAACGGCCCGCGGGGAGGGTGATCGTCGAACCCGGGTGTGCGTTGGCCTCCATGACTGCCGCACGCAGGGTGCATCCCCCCTTGGTCGACAGGCACTTCCCGTCCCGTGTGGACGCGTCCGGTGCGTCTACCACGCTGTCGACCGCGATCCGCTGAGCCGTCGCCGCCTGCGCCTGGCCCGTGCCCGGAACCATCGTGGCGACACCGATGGCCGCGGCCGCCACGGCCAGCACCCGACGTGCGTCCACTGTCGTCTTCTTGGCTTTGGTCATGGCCCAGAAGCTAGCCGCAGGCCCTACCAGCCAGTAGGACACACTTCACATAACGGAATATTGACCTGATATAGCTCGTAACGCGGCCCGAAGGAGAGGGTGACGGCTTGATCCGGATGCCCCTGTTCCCCGAGCCGACACCCTTGTTGGCGGGGCCTCGCGCCGACGCGGCCGAGAGCCTGCGCCGACCGCGACGGCGGGCGGCATCCGCGAGGTCCGGGCACTGGGCCCCGTGCGGCTGGGACACGGTGACCGAGACGGCCCCCTTGCGCCGCAGCACCCGAGCGATGAGCTCGCAGCCACCAGTGCCGCCAGTGCCGCCGGACATGGCCCCGACTCGCCCGTGGCGCGCGAAAGCGCTCATCGACACCTCCCGCAACGGCCGGGGCGGCGCCGCCGGGCCCAGCGGCCGGCTCCCCGGCCGGCGTGGTCACGTACGTCGGCGGGAGGCCGCTTCGTCCGCCGCATCCGCATCGGAAACCGGCGCGAACCAGTCCGGGGGGGCAGGGCTCCGGTGAGCGTCCGGCGGCGCACCCCGCTCCGGGGGCGGCGCCTACGTGTGGACGAAGCCACCCGGCCGGCCCGAGAGCTCCGGCAGCCGGCTCCCCACACACGACCCGAAGTGCGCGGGCACTCATGTACCGGGTAGGGGCACCGGCCCTTCGCCACACGCTCGCCGGTGGTTCTCCGTCCAGTTCCAGGGACTCCCGGTTCCAGGAACTGATGCCCAACATCTACCCGCCCCTGCCCTGGTTCGCGCCGTTGGCAGGTGGCACCCGGCGGCCGTCGCGCCCGCACCCCCTGCCCACCGGCGCGCGCACGCCGCGCGCGAGGTGTTCAATGAGATCAGGAGCCCCCTCGAACCTGCCGGGGTGAGAGACGAGTGAGCGAGAACGGCCCGGGGGAACCCGTCGCGGCAGCGGACTTCCCCACGGCCGTTCTGGTACTCGACGCCGCCGGCAAGGTCCTGACGGGCACACGTTCCGCAGCGACGCTCCTGGGCGCTCCTGAGGCCATCGGTGGCCCCGGTGCCGAGCGGCTGCACGCGGAACAACTCTTCGAGGATCCCGCCCTGTGGGCCCGTCTCGTCGCCGGAGCCGTCGGTGGCGCCGGGCGCAGTGCCCGTGCCCGGCTGCTGCGGCCGAACGGCGCACAGCTGGAGGCCGACGTCGACATCACCACCCTGATGGGGGGCTCGTCGGCGCGGTTCCTGCTGTGCGTGCACCCCGCCGACCCGGACCGCCCCGTACCGGTCGCCGTCGCCGGTGACATCCGCCGGGTCCCGCCCCCGCCGCCGGCGGACCAGCGCTCCGCCGAGCGGCTGGCGCTGCTCAACGCGGCCGCCGCGGAGATCGGCAGCTCCCTCGACATGGTGCGCGACGCCGAGCAACTGGCGGCAGTGCTCGTCCCCGCATTCGCCGACCTCGTGGCCGTCGACCTCACCGAACCCGTGCTGCGCGGGGACGAACCGGGAGAGCTGGTCACCGGAGCGCCGATGCGACGTGTCGCCGTGAGGGCCGCCGACGGCCGGTGGCCGACGGAGAGCTACTCCGTGGGAGACACCATCCGGCTGCGGAGCGTCGAGAGCGTCCATCTGCGCGGGGGATCGGCGGTCTTCCTCCCCGACCTGAGCGAGCTCCGCGCAGTGCTCGCGGGCGAGGATGAGCGCGTACGGCTGATCCTTCCGCCACAGGCCGCCTCCCTCATGCTGGTCCCCTTGCAGGCACGCGGCACGGTGCTCGGTGCGCTGGCCCTGTGGCGCACCGCGGAGCGCCGCCCGTTCGACCAGGAGGACGCGGTCCTCGCCGAGGAGATCGGCTCCCGGGCCTCACTCAGCATGGACAACGCCCGCCGGTACACCCGTGAGCGCCGTACCGCAGAGGCCCTGCAGCGCAGCCTCCTGCCGAGACCCGTCATGGACGTCACCGGTGCAGAGACCTCCGGGGTCTACGTGCCCGCCGCCACGACCGCGGCCATCGGCGGCAGCTGGTTCGACGTCATCCAACTCCCATCGACGCGGCTCGCGTTCGTCATGGGCACGGTGGCCGGACACGGCCTCAACGCCACGGCCGCGATGGGGCGTTTGCGGTCGGCCGTGCAGACCCTGGCCGATCTCGACCTCAGTCCGGACGAACTGCTGGCTCACCTCGACGACCTCGTGATGCGCTTCATCGAGGACGACGACCGACAGGAGCCGGACGCGGAGGCGCCGAGCGCGCTGGCCGGTGCCACCTGTCTCTACGCCACCTACGACCCGGTGTCCCGTACCTGCGTGCTGGCCGGAGCCGGCCACCCGCCGCCCGTGCTGGCCGCCAGGGGACGGTTGGGGAGCGGCACGGTGACGTACCGCCCAGGTCCGGTCCTGGGAACCGGCGGGCAGCCGTTCGAACCGGTGGTGCTGTCCCTGGGGTCCGGTGATGTACTGGCCTTCTACGGCGGAGCGCTCGCCAAGGGCACCGACCGGTCGGAGCGGCAACTGGAGGCGGTCCGGGCGGGTGCGCGGGACGGCGCCGACAGCGGGCGGCATGTCACCGAGATCGGGCAGGACATCCTGGACGCCTTGTCGCACGAGCCGCCCGATGACGACCTGGCACTGCTCGTGGTGCGGATCAAGGAGGTGTCCGCCGCTGCCACCGCCGCGTGGGAGCTGCCCGCCGACCCCTCTCTCGTCGGGCGGGCCCGCGAGCTCGTCTCGGACCAGCTGACCGCCTGGGGACTGGAAGATCTGGCCTTCACCACGGAGTTGATCGTCAGTGAGCTCGTCACGAACTCCATCCGGTACGCGGGCGGTCCGGTCGGCCTGCGGCTGATCAAGGACCGCGTCCTGATCTGCGAGGTCTCCGACCCGAGCCAGACACAACCGCATCTGCGCCGGGCACAGCTCACCGACGAGGGCGGCCGCGGCCTGTTCCTCGTCGCACAGCTCACCCACCGCTGGGGCAGCCGGTACACGGCGGCCGGCAAGACCATCTGGACGGAACAGCCCCTGGCGGGCAGTTGAGATACCGTGCCCGCCGCCCGGACGGCGGTGCGGACGATCACGGAGTCCAGGATGGAGGCGGACCTTACCCCGAGGACCAGGGACAGCGGCACCGTCCTCGTTCTGTCGAAGGGATCGTCGTCGCTGCCCGGCTTCGCGAAGACGGACGGGAGGTGCGCATCCTCCTGCCTCGCCGGCCACGCTGAGGGTGACGGTCAGGGCGTCCCCCTGCACGGCCGGCTCTGAATGCTGCAGGAGCCGGCCACGCTGTGTGCGTGTCGGTGGCAGCGCCGAGAAGAGCTCGGACCCATCAACAAGACCGACTACCGCGAGCGCCATGCGGTCGAACGGGGCATCTACCGGCTCAAGCGCCACCGCGCCGTCGCCACGGGAAGCTCGCCGTCCGCCAGGAGGCGACCGTACTGGTCGCAGTCAACAGCCGTGGTGACCAGCACTTTCACAACATGGCATGAAGCGTGTTGCTTGGGTCGGTTGCTGAGGGCCGGCACCAAGCCGTCCCGCCCGCGAAACAGCGACCCGGCCGTGGTCGCGCCCGACTACGGCCTGTCCCAGCGCGTCCTGATCACCGTCTCCGGCCGTACCGGCGACGTGGCGGAGTTGCTCCCCGCCGACTCGCCACCCTCGCCACCGCGCCTCCAGGCCCTCGATGAGCCCACGGTGCGCGCCGTGGTCCGCCAGGCCGACCGCGACGTCCGCACCGCACCGCCCCCGCACCCGCCGATCCGCCGGCGGTCCCCGCGCTCGCCGCGCCGCGCCGCGTCGTCGACGACCTCGCCGCCGGCTTGCGGGCCCGCTCGCCGATCCGCCGACGACCCGACCGTCCCTGCGGGTGGTGCGTCGTTGAGGGGCTCGGCCAGCTCTGCCCGGTTCGTCCACCACCCTTGACGTCGGAGCGGCACTCAGTCGATGTAGTGGAGTCCCTGGCGAGTCCAGAGAGTGAGGTCGCTGCTGGTGGCGACGGCCAGGGTGAGGCCGGAGGGCGAGAAACCGGCAGCGCGGAGTTCTGAGTACTTTGAGTGAAAGACGTGCCACCACGCCTCTCCCGCCGGGCCCTTGTGGCTCCCGCCGTCTGCGGAGAGGATGACGCGGTCGTGGGGCCACTCAGGGCTGACGACGTCCAGGGTCCAGCCGTCGGGAGTGGTGGTGTGGAGGCCGCCGCCGAAGAGACCGGCGATGCGGACGGGGGTCCCTTCGATCGGCCCGAGGCCGGGGCAGGTGAGGTCCGGGTGGGCGTCGGGGATGCTGGTGGCGGGGTCGGGATCCCGGTCTCGGGCGATCTTCTCGCCGGTGGCCGCGTCGAAGAGCCCGTGACCGTTGCTGGAGACGACCATGACGAGGTCGTGCCCGCTGTCGGGGTGGACGGCGAAGCCGATGCCAAGCAGGCCGCCGATGGGAGTTCTGCGGTCGGAAACCGGCTGCCATGGCTCCGGGGCCGGCATGACGGGGGCGGCGAGGTAGCGCTCGCGCAGCTTCTGCTGGTACTCCGTGATCAACTTGTCTCCCCGGTGCGATTCGCGTCGAGGGTCTCTCGCGCAGCGGCCCACGTCGACCCACATTCGTGCTGGGTGATCTCGGCAATTCGGCCCGCGTTTTGCCGCCCGTGCAGTCTTCCCTCCGCGAGGACTCCGTGATTCCCCTCATAGGCGGCCATCGTCGCGAGACCGGCGTGGTCCGGGGCCTTCATGACCTCCGCCGGACAGGCCGCAGTCAGGGGCCGACACTGAGGTCCCTGCAGGGCGACCCGCCGTAGTGCCCGCCCCTCGTCGTCGAGTCCGAAGAACGACCAGGTGTCACTCTGGTCGTCGTCGGCGCGAATCCAAGGGTTCACGCCCCCCATGATCTCTCGGTGGGAAGGTGCAGGCTCCGGCGGGTCTACGAACCAGATGCCCTCCGGCCCGGCACGGGGCATTGAGATGCCCCGCCGGTTCTGGCTCCGGCGGGGCTTTCCTCGGGGGTGGTCAGCGGGTACGGACGGGAGTGAGCGCGGTCAGCCCTCCTTCTGTCGTCTCGCCGCTCAGCTCCGGCCGGGCCGTCAGGAACCGGTCCGCGAGCAGCGGGTGGAGCAGCAGCCGGTCCGGGACGGGCGGCAGGTTCTCCCCGTCGTAGAGCACCGGTGAATCCCAGGCGCCGGGGTCACCCACGCCCTTCCGGTCGACGATCACGGCGCGGGTCGGTACCGGAAGCGCGGCGGCCGAGGCGAGGACGGCCGCCTCGACCGTGTCCGCCTGCTCCGGCGTGAGACCGTCCAGCCACAAGGTCTGGGTCTCACAGCCGAGCGGTTCATAGGCGTACTCGTCGACCACGTCGACGTCGGCCGACAGCCACCAGTTCATGGTGAGGGACGCGATCCGCAGACCCAGCAGCCGGCCGAGCTCCTCCGGGCTCATGAGGACGTCGTCCCCCTCGACGTCGAGCACGACGGCCGCGCCCTTGGCGGGGTGTACGAGCCGGAGGCCGTGCGCCTCGAACAGCTCCGCCTGTGCGGCGAACACCGGCGTGGCCGCCGACTCGCGGTACCAGCGGATGAATCCGTCAGTCATGGTCAGCAGCTCGGCAGCGTGAAGATGTGGACATTCTCTTCTCCGAAGACCTTCTTGGCCTGCTTGATGGCCGACTCCGGGGTGTTGTCGGCGAGGTAGTAGACCGCCTTCACGCCCGCCTCGTCGGCCGCGTACTTGTTGATCTTAAGGGCCTTGCCGAACTTGGACGGATTGGCCGCCTTGGCGCCACCACCGACGTACACGTACGAACCATCGGGCCCGATGACGTCGAGGCCGCTCGAACCCACGTTGGGCATGACGATCTTGATGTCCTGGCCCTTGTCGTCCTTGGCGACCTTCCCGCCGACGAGCTTGGCGATGTACTCCTCACGAGCCAGGCCGATGTTCTCCGCGTCCTTGCCGCCGCCGGACCGCGCCGCGAGGACGCGCTGCGGGCCGGAAGCCTTCGCCGCGGCGCTCCTCGCCGCCGGACCGCTCTTCTTCTTGTCCGTCGCGCAGGCGGGGAGCTTCTTCCATACGTCGTCGAGGATCTCCTCGCCCTTGTCGACCAGCTTCTTCGCCTTGGCCGACTTGTCGAGGAACTCCTTGATGCCCCAGATGGCCTTGCCGATCTTCGGGAGCTTGCTGACGATGGCGGCCGCCTTCGTCCACGGCAGGTTCTCGACGATCGCCCACAGGCAGGTGGGGATGTCCGGGTCGTCCCAGCACTCCTTGATCTTGCCGGCGGCGAGTTCGACGAGGAGTTCGGCGCCGTTCTCCATCAGGTAGTCGAGCAGGTCCTGCTGGGCGAGGGCGCGGGCCGCCTCGAACTCGGCCGGGCTCATCCCCGCCGCCTCGAGCGCCTTGCGCTCGGCCGCGTCCAGGGAGTAGGGGTCGCCCTTCTCCTTGGCCTTGGCGGCTTCCTCGTGTTCCTTGCGCTCGAGTTCGCGCTGGTATTCCTCGGCCTTCTTGGCGGCCTCGTCGGCTTCCTTGGCGTAGGTGCCGGCGTTCTTGGCGGCCGTTTCGGCGGAGGTGGCGTGCTTCTCGGCCGACTCCGCGAACGTGTTCGCGTCGACGGCGTCCTTCTCCGCCTGGGCGGCGGCGCCCTGGGCGACGCTCGCTTCCTTCTCGGCCATGGAGGCGGCGCTGTTGGCGGCGGCCGCGTGGTTGTCCGCCTCGGCGGCGGCACCCCGGGCGCGGGCCGCCTCGGCCTCCGCCTGGGTGGCGGCGTTGCGTGCGGCGGCCGCGTCGGCGAACGCCTGGTTGGCGGACTGGCGGGCGAGTTTCGCGTCGGCCTGTGCCTGGGCGTCGGCCTCGTTGGCGCGGGCCGCGGCGGCGCGGGCCTTGGCGCCGTCCTCGGCGGCCTGGGCGGCGGACTTCATCGCGGCCACCGAGGAGCGGGCCGCGTCGGCGGAGGAACGGGCCGCCGATGCCGCCGCCTTGAAGGCCGGAGCCACCTGGGCGTTGGCGCGCAGGGCGGCGGCCTCGGCCGCTTCGGCGGCCTTGACCGCCTCCGTCGCGCGGGTCTCGGCCTTGGTGACCTCCGCCTGGCCCATCGCCTGGGCGGCCTTCGCCACCTCGGTGGCGAAGTCGGCGTCGACGTCCGTGCCGGTGAACGGCGCGGTGAGCACGATGGCGGTGTTCGCCGGGTCGGCGATGCCCGCGGCGGTGGTACGGGCCGAGGTGGCGGCCTGGACCGCGATGGTGGACTGGAGGCGGGCCATCGCCGCTTCCCGGGTGGCGCCGTCGGCCTCGTCGCGGGTGCGGTTGGCGGCCTGGAGCGCCTGGTTGGCGTGGACGGCGGCCAGTCCGGCCAGCCGGGACGCCTCATGGGCGGCGATACCGGCCCGGGCTTCCTGCGCGGTGGCCTCGGCCGCCTTGGCGCCTGCCCGCTGGGCCGCGGCGCGGGTGGCGGCGGCCTCCGCCTCGGCCTTGTTCGCCGCCGCGTTCGCGGCGAAGGCGGCCGCCTCGGCCTTGTTGGCGGCGGCGTTGGCGCGGGCAGCGTCGCGGTGGCCTCGGCGGCCGCCGCGCGGGCCCGCGCCGCTGCGCCGGCCGCCTCAATGGCCGCCGAGCGGGAACGTACCGCTGCCGCCGACGCCTGGTCGGCCGCGCCCCGTGCCGTACCGGCCGCCGTACCGGCGGCGTCGGCCGCGGACCTGGCCTCGGTGGCCGCCGCGCGGGCGGTCTCGGCGTGCTCGGTGCCCTTGGCCTTGGCGGCCATCGCCTCGGTCGCCCTGGCCCTCGCCGCTTCGGCGTTGTGGACGCGTTCGGCCTCCACCGCCTTGTCGCGGGCGGTACGGGCCTTGGTCTCCTCGCCCCGCGCCAGTTCGTCGGCCTTGGCGGCGATGCCCTCCTGGGCCTGCGCGGTGGCCCGCTTCTCGGCGGCCACGGCCGCCGCGGCCTGTGCGTCGGCCCTTCGGGCGGAGGCGGTACGGGCCTCGGCCTCGGCCCGCGCGCGTGCCGCCGCGGCGATGTCCCGTTCCCGCTCGGCCCGTGCCCGGGCGGCGGCGGCGAGGTCGCGCTCGCGTTCGGCGACCGCCCGCTGTTCGGCCGCGATCCGGGCCTGACGCTGTGCCTCGATCCGCGCGTCCCGCGTCTTCCGGGCGTGCTCCCACGCCTCCTTCTCTGCCTGCTCGGCCGCGATCCTGGCCTGGCGGGACTTGGCCGCCGCGTCTGCCGCGGTCTTCGCCTGCTTGGCCGCCGCCTCGGCGAGGCGGGCCGCAGCCTTCGCGTGCTCCTCGGCGTTGGCCCGCCACTTGGCGGCCTGCTGGGCATGCAGCTCGGCCTGGTTCTTGGCGTTCAGCCCGGCCGCGTCGGCGGCGGTGGCGTCCACCGCGTGCCGCGCGGTCGCCGCGGCCTTCGCCGCCGCGTCCGCGGAGCCCGCGAGGCCCGAGGCCACATCCGACCACTGCACCCCATGGGTCAGGCCGGTCCCGACCAGCACGTCGGCCTGCACCTTGGCCTGGCCGGCCGCCACCTGGGCCGCCTTGGCGGCGTCCTCGGCGATCCCGACCTGCCGGGCGACCTCCGCCTTCACCGGCCCGTAGTCCGACAGCCGCTTCCCGGCCCGGTCGGCCGCCAGCAGCCGGTCGGCCTCACGGGACTGCGAAGCGGCCGCGCTCATCGCGTTCGACGCCGTCTTGAGGGCCCGGACCGCGTCGCCGTGCGCGGCGATCAGCTTGGTGCGGGCCGCGGCGGCGGTGGCCGCCTTCTCCGCAAGCTCGCGCAGCCGCTCCGCCGCCTCCAGCGCCTCCTTCTGCGCCTTCTCGTGTGCCGCCCGGTCGTCGGCGTCCTGCTGAGCGGCGACCAGGTAGCCCTTCACCAGGAACTCGGCAATCACCTTGTCGTCGCCCGTGGCCAGAGCGGCCTGCGCGGTCCGCTTCACCTCGGGCCCGCCGACCGCGACGAGCATCTCGACCCGCTTGCGGTTCTCCGCCGCGCGCTGCTGCTCGTTCTGCTCTGTGGCCTTGTCCCGCTGGCGGGCGATGTCGGCGCCGAAGGCCAGGAAGTCGGCCCGGTCCTGAGCCGTCCCCTTCAGGACCCGCTCGACCTCCGCGTTGAAGAACGGGCCGCCCGTCCCGCGCAGCGCCTCGATCTCGCGACGGTTGGCGACATCGGCCGTGTCCCGCTTGTCCTTGGCGCGCTGCCGTGCCTCGGCCTCCCCGCGCTCCAAGAAGTCGCGGATCGCGTTCGGGTCGGTGCTCTCCAGTGCCTTCCTGGCGGCCTCGCGGACTTCCTCCTCCTCGTCGAACTCGGCGAAGTCCTCGACCAGTTGCCGGTCCCGCTCGTCACTGATCCGGTCCAGCTCGGACGCCGTCCGCGGGGGCTGGGCGGTCCCCGCGGCATGGAGACCGGCCGCGACGCCCGCACGGGCGGCTTCGCCGGGGCCCTCCCGGGTGACGGCTCCGGCCTCCCCGGCCACACCGCCGAGGACGGCCAGGGCAAGGACGGTCGACACCGCCCCACCCAGCAGACCGGATATCCGGCCGCGAGTTCTTCCGGCTCTGCGCCGGACTCCTTCCCTCACGGGAAACTCCTTCAATGAGTCGACACATGGATAAGTCGACGGTTCGGTGGTGGTGCAGCCCAACGCCCGGTTCCGCCGGGCACTTTCCGGGTTCAGTCCCGGCTGCGGCTCTCGCCGTCCTGGGCGCGGTCGAACATGGCCTTCCAGAACCCCGCCGCGTCGTCCGCCGCGGCCCGCTCCCCGGCCCAGGCGGCCTCGTGGTCCTCGGCGGCGCCGGAGATCGCCTGCCAGAGGCGCTCGGCGGACTCCCGGGACAGCTGGGCGACGGTCCGCCAGTTCTCCGCCTGGGCGGCCGCTGCGGCCTGCTCGGCCTGCCAGGCCCGCTGAGCCGCACCGGCGTGCTCGGACACCGCCTGCCAGGCGCGCTCCGCCTCGGCACGGGCGCGTGCGGCGTCCGCCGCGCCGGCCACAGCCGCCTCGGCCGCCGTGGCCTCCGCGATCAGGCGGGTCAGCGTGTGGTGGCGCACGGCCTCCGCGTCGGCCACCCGGGTCCGGTACGCCGCCAGGTCCAGCGCGGCGCCGGTGGCCCAGCCGTAGCCGAAGAACTCCGCCACGTCGGCGTCGGTGGCCCCCGGGCGCAACGCCCACTGGGCCGCGACCCGCACCTGCTCGCCCGGGTCCTGCACGCCGAGGCCGCGTACGAAGTCCCGGTCGGCGGCGGCGACGTCCAGCCGCTGCTGCTCGCCGGCCTCCCGCGCGTCGCGGTCGCGGCGCTGCGCCTCGGCGTAACCGGAGGCGACGAAGGCCGCCTGCTCGGCGGCGCTCCCCTTCAGCGCCCGTGTCGCGGCCGCCCGCACCTGGGGGGAGAACTCCGCCGTGTGCGTGGCGATCACCCGCTCGCAGAACGCCCTGTTGCGGGCGCGGGTGTCCCGTGCCCGCTGCTTCGCGGCGTCGAAGCCGCCGCCGGGCGCGAGCCACTCGACGAGTGCCTGGTCACCCCGGGAACTGCGCAACGCGTTCCACGCCGAGGTCCGCACCTCGGCGGCCGGGTGGGTCTTCGCCATCGAGGTGACCCGCTTGCGGGCCTCCTCGACGGCCGCGGCCAGCTCCGGCGACAGTGCCTGCTGCGGCAGGTCGGCCGGTACGGCGGTGACGGTGGACGCCACCTGCGGTGGCGCGGCGGCCGGGGTGGTCCCCGCCCACGCCGGTACGCCGCCCGCGAGGACGATCGCGCCGGCCAGCGCGCCGACGGTCACCGCCCGCGTGCATCTCCACTGACGACTCAACTCAAGGCCCCCCTCGGGAAAGAAGTACGGTTCACAACCGCCGGGGCGGAGCCGTTCGCACGGCCCCGCCCCTCCTGGGCGTTCAACGGACGCGCCCGCGCGCGTCGGTCGGCCGGCTCACGCGACCGGCCGGACCTGCCACAGCTGGGCGTCGGTGCGGTTGCAGGTGTAGAGCTGGGCGTCGACGCCGTTGTCCTGCTTGGCGCTGGGAACGTCGACGCACATTTCCTCGGCGTGCGCGGGCTGGAGCTCGTACAGCTTGCGCACGGGGTCGACCAGCATCATCCGCCAGCGCTGGTGCGCCCCCTGGCCGCACGTGAACTGCTGGACGGCCGCGCCGGCCTTGACACTCTCCTGCTGAACCTCGAGGCACTTGCCGCTCTTGACGGAGCGAAGCTCGAAGGTTCCGCCGGTCTTGGCGACGGCGGTCCACTTCTGGGAGTCCGTGCCGTTGCAGGCGTACTGCTGGGCGTTGATGCCGTCCGTGGTCTTGCCGCCCTCGATTTCGAGGCACTTGCCGCTGTGGGCGGCCGTGAGGGTGACCACCTGCTGCGGCATCCCGGCGCGGGCCACGGCCTCCTGCCGCGCAGCCGCGGCGACGGCTGCCGCCTCGCGGGCCGCTTCGGCGGCGGTCGCCGCGGCGGTGGGCCTGCCGGTGTCGCCGTCGGCCTGGACGGCGGTGGCCGTGCCGGCGAGGACGGCGACGGCCGCGCCCGCGGTCAGGGCTGCCCGGATGATCCGAGACATGTGGGGATCCGTTTCTCTTGCGTGTTCGGGGGGCTCAGGCGGCCGTGACGGGCTGGATGCGCCACTGCTGGGCGGGCGTGCCGTTGCAGGCCCACAGTCGCGCGGTCGCGCCGTCCCTCTTGCTCGCGGACTCGATGTCCAGGCAGAGGTTCGTGCCGACGGCCGTGTGGGCGGGCCTCAGCTCGTACAGTTCCTTGGCGATGTCGGCCATGACCAGGCGCCAGCGCTGGTTCTGCGCTCCCACGCACCACCACTGCTGGACGGCCGTGCCTGCCTTGGTGCCGGAGGCCTCCGCGTCGAGGCACTTGCCGCTGTGCCCGAAGCGCAGCTCGAAGGTGCCGGCACCGGTGGGCACCATGGTGAAGCGCTGGTTCTCGGCGTCACCGGCGCACGCCGACTGGACGGTGTTGACGCCGTTGCGGAGACTGGCGCCGGGGATCGTGAGGCACTGGTCGCTGTGCGCGACCCTGAGCTGTACGGCCGAGGGGGCCGGGGCCGCGGCGGCCCTGGCGTCGTCGGCGTCCACGGTGGCCGTGGACACCGTGGTGGCGGTGGGGGCCGACGGGGTGCGCGCCTCGTCGGCGACGGCGACGGTCATGCCGCCGGCGAGCGCGGCGACACCGGCCGCGACGGCCAGGGCGGATCGGACGATCCGGGACATGGGGTGCTTCCGTTCTTCTCAGGTCTGAAGGGAGAGGGCCCGGCGGGCGGCGGTCAGCGCGCGAGCGGGGTGACGATCTTCCAGGAGGCGTCCTGGGCGAAGTCCTTCTCGACGTCGAAGCGGTTCTTGGCGCTCTTGTCGGCCGCGAACAGGTCGCCGTAGTGCTCCCGCAGGAAGCGGCCGGGCTGACCGGCGGACTCGAAGGACGTACCGGAGCCGCTCAGCCCCTTCTTGGCGCACCAGGTGGCGTCCTTGCGGAACTGCGCGCTGTTGTCGCTCGCGGCCATCCTGACCCGGAGGTCCTTGTGCGTGAGGTAGTGGCCGAGCTTGCGGGAGGACTCGAACGAGTAGCAGCCGGGCCGGCCGTTGAGCGCGGGGACGACGACCCAGGTGGCGTCCTCCCGGTCGGCCTGCTTGGACGAGGCCGACAGGGGAGCGATGAACGCCTCCCCGGCGTCGGGCGAGGACTGCCGGACGTGGAAGCCCGCCGGCTTGCCGCTCGCCGGCTGCAACGACTGGCGCTTCGCCCGGTACTGGCTGTCCTCCTTGAGGAACCGGGCGACGTCCTCGTCGGTGCCGGCCAGGGCCTTCTTCGCGGCGGCGACCAGGTTGGGGTGGACGCCGGTCTTCTCGGCGGCCGCCTGGATCTGGAGCGCGAGCCTGCGGTTGGCCTCGGAGATCTGCTTGCGGCGCGCCTCGTCGTCCTTCTTGTACGCCTCTTCGGCGCCGGTGTGGATGAACTGCTTCCACACGGCCGGGTCGGGGCTGAGGACCGTGCGCTGCGCCGCCGCGTAGAGCTCGCTGTCCTTGGCGTCGACCGGTGCGGTGCGCAGCAGTTCGCGGATGAAGTTGTCGTCGCTGAGGGCGAGCATGGCCTCGGAGGGCGTGATGCGGAAGAGCGCGGCCGCGTTGGCGCGCGCGGCGAGTTCCTTGCGGCGCTCGGCCTCCGCGCGGTCCCTCTCCTCCAGTTCCTTCAGCTCGTCGGCCACGTCGCGCTGGTGGGCCTCGCGGGCGCCGTTGGCGATGAACTCCTGCCAGACGGCCGGGTCTCCGGCGAGGGCCGTCGCGGCGGCGGCGCGGACCTGGGGACCGGCGGCCTCGTGCCGCATCACGGCGCGGATGAAGTTGTCGTCGCTCAGGTCGAGCAGATCCGGGCTGTTGGGGATGCCGATCGCGATCAGCGCCTGGGACTTGGCGAGCCGGGCGGCGCGCGCAGTGTCGGCCTTGTCCTTCTCGCGCTGCTTGTCGACGGCGTACGCCTCGTGGATACCGGTGACGATGAACTGCACGTGGTCGTCGGCCGATTCACTCATCATGGCGGCCTCGGCGGCCTGCCGGACCGCGTCGAAGGTCTCCCCGCCGTCGCGGGCCTTTTGCCAGAGGGCGTGGATGAAGTCGTGGTCGCTGAGCAGTAGTACTTCCGGGCTCGGGTCCAGGCGCACCACGGCGGCGGCGTCCACCCGCTGCGTGTCGGTGGTGCCTATCCCGGCCGCCGCTGCCGGGGCGGCCGGCGGGGCGGCGATGGCGGCCTGCGGCGCGGCCACCGCGGTGACGGAGGCGAGCGCGGTGGCGGTCACGAGTCCGCGCGTGACGGCTCTCCGCACGCGGGCGGAGTTCGGGTTGGTGATTTTCATTCGGTTTCGGTCCCCCTGCTAGGTCCCGCACGCGGTTCCCGACGCGTGCCAGGTGGTCGGGGCGCAGTCTTGGAGATCACCCAGGGGGAGTCAAAGTGGAACTGACAGCTCCTATCCGATCACTCGCCTATATGGCTGTTTAACGCGCTACTTGACGCCAATCTTCGACTCAAAGACAACTTGCGCCGACTGATGCAGAACTCACGAGTAACACGGAATGCCGCGTTCCGTGTTGTGTGTGACCAGGGAGTACGGCATCGCACGGCACCCGCGGCACGCTTCCGGCCCAGACGGCACACGGCTCGTTCGTCCCGGGTGTCCATCCGGATCACGTCGGTCCGCATTGGTGAGGAACATGTGAGGGAAAAATGTGGGCCAGTACACATCCAGGAGGGCACCATCCCTGATGACCTATCATCCGGCGCCTCCTGTGCGGCGGTCGTGCGGAAGGCGCACCGCCCGCCGCGGAGCCGGTCCGGCCGCCGGCCACATGAGCCTCCGGACGGATTCCCCGGCGCTCCCGCCGCCCCGGCGTCCGGGTGGAGCGTGACGGGCGCGTGACGACGGTGGTGCTGTCCCGGCCAGTCGCCCGCAACGCCATCGACGGGCCGACGGGCCGACGGGCCGTCTCCTGGCCGACGCCTTCCGGACGTTCGGGGCGGGGTGTGACGCCTCGGTCGCAGTCCCGGGAGTGAGCCGGATCTTCTGCGCGGCTGCCGACCTCAAAGCCGTCGGCACCCCACGGGGCACCCGCGTGGAGCCCGATGGAGACGGGCCGATGGGCCGACCCGGCTGCGGCTGACCAGGCCGTGGCCGAGCAGAGGGCACCGTCCAGCACCCATCACGGTGCGCCGCCATCGAGGCGTACCCGACGGCGCAGCTCCTGCACGTCGGGCAACAACGCGCGGAGAGGGCCCGGCGGACGGAGATCCAGCAGCGAACGGGGTGGAATCGGAAGTTCCATGCGGCCTGGAGGGGCGGCATCAGTTCGCCGTCGGGCTGCGGGGTAGGGCGAGCGCCGGCTGGGGGCGCTGACGCCGGTAGAACGTGGCCCTCGGGCGGCCGGCGGCTGACCGGTGGGCGGGGCCCGGCCGGCGGGCTGGTCCGTTGCCGGTGACGGGCGCGGCCGGGCCGGATGCGTCGTGGAGGGGGAGCATCTCAGGTCAGCCGGGTCCACTCATCCCGTTTAGGCTGCCGTCCCGGGCCGGTCCGTCGGCCGGTCGGGGATCAAGGGGGACGACAGTCCGATGAGCAGCACAACCGAGGTGTTCCAGCCGCTCCAGGCGGACGACCCTCCCGTCGTGGCCGGTTACCGCCTCGCGGCCCGGCTCGGCGCGGGGGGCATGGGCCGGGTGTACCTGTCGCACACCCAGGGTGGCCGCCCGGTGGCGATCAAGTTGGTGCGGCCGGAGCTGGCCGACGACCCGGCCTTCCGGCGAAGGTTCCGCCGGGAGGTGGAGGCCGCCCGCCGGGTCAGGGGCGCCTACACCGCGGAACTGATCGACGCCGACACCGACGGCGTACCCCCCTGGCTCGCCACGCTCTACGTGCCCGGGCCGTCCCTCACCCAGGCCGTCACCCGGCAGGGTCCGCTGCCGGTGCCCGCCGTGCTGTGGCTGATGGCCGGCGTGGCCGAGGCGCTCCAGGCGGTCCACGCCGTGGGGATCGTGCACCGAGACCTCAAGCCGTCCAATGTGCTGCTGGCCGCCGACGGGCCGCGGGTGATCGACTTCGGTATCTCGATCGCCGCCGACCTCTCTTCCCACACCGCCACCGGCTCCACCGTCGGTACACCCCATTTCATGGCTCCCGAGCAGGCGGTCGCCGGCGAAATCACCCCGGCGACCGATGTCTTCGCCCTGGCCCAGACGGCGGCCTTCGCGGCGCTGGGCGAACCGCTGTACGGGGACGGCATCGTGCCCGTCGTGCTGTACCGGATCGTGCACGAGGAACCCGATCTGTCCCGGCTGCCCGAGCCGTTGCGCCCGCTGATCGCCCGGTGCCTGGCGCACGATCCGGGTGAGCGGGCCACGCTGGCGGAGGTCGTCGAGTGGTGCCGACGGCGCCTGGACACGGACGCCGACGCGGACGCCGGGCCGGCCGTCTGGCGCGAGGTCAGGGGACCCGAGGCGACCGTTCCGGACCCGGTGCGCACCCCCGTGGCTCCGTCGACCGCGGCCACGACGCTGTTGCTGAGCCCCGCCCGGTGGGCGCCCGGACAGCGTCCCGCGCTGATCACGGCCGCGGCCGTGACGGCGGGCGCTCTGGTCCTGACGGGCCTGACGTGGCTCGGCGGGCACCGGTTCGGCCTCGGCGAGGGTGCCGCGGACACACCCGCTTCGGCACCCGGCCCGACGAAGTCCGCACGGTCCACGGCGCCGCCGTCAAGCACCCCGCCGACCGCCGGCGGCTCCCCCCGAGCATTGCAGCCTGCCCCGAACGCCGCCCTGGCGCCGGGAGCCGACGTGCGGTCCCCGGTGTGGCTGAACGAGAAGAACTCCCTGAGCCTGCGCGAGCCGATGCTGCGCGATGACCGCGCGGGCGACATCCGCCTCGACTGCGAGGACGGCGTCGACTGCGCGCTGCAGAGCGACACCAGCGTGTTCCTGCAGATGTTCAACGGAAAGGCCGCCTCCCTCGACGCCTGCCGTCACCTCCTCAGCGGCGCCACCGGCTCCGCATACCGCACCTGGTCGCTCGCGGCGGCGGACGACGGCACCCAGTTCTGCGTCAAGAACGCCTCCGGCGACATCGGGATCCTCGCGATCCAGGTCAAGCAGACGGCTATACGAGAAGCCGCCTTCCTGCAACTGAGCATGAACGTCTGGAGGAAGGCGGCCTGAGGCGTGGACCAGGCTCACCCGTGCCCCGCTCCGGAGCGCGAATGCGCGGCACGTGGCGGGGCCGACACGGCGGGCGTTCACCGGCCGGTGATCCCGCCGTGGCTGCGGTACCGGCTCGTACGTCACCGTGGCCCGGCGGGCGGACCTCCTGGTGCGGGCGCAGGGCTGGGGACCGCTCAATGCCGCCGGCGCAACGGAACATGGCGCCTTCAGGAGGCTGTGTGACTGCCGTGACCACCGGCAGACGCTCGCCCCGGAGAGCAGGCGCCGTGCCGGCCTGCGACATGTCACCGGTCCGGCGCGCACGTCCCCGTGAGCAGCTCACGCAGCGCGGCACGATCGACCTTTCCGTTGCGGTTGAGGGGCAGGGCGGGCAGCGCGGAGAGCCGCGCGGGCACCATGTACGGCGGCAGGCGCCGGCGCAGCGCCTCGCGCAGCGCGTCACCGGCTCCCGCCTCGCCCGTGTGGGCGGCGGTGAGCTCGACACTGCCGTCCGCGGTGGGCAGCGCGAGCACGACCGCGTCGCGTACGCCGGGCAGGGCCCGCAGTGCCGCCTCCACTTCACCGAGTTCGACACGGTAGCCGTGCACCTGGACCTGCTGGTCCACCCGCCCGAGGTGGACGAGCACCGAACCGCCCACTGCGTCACCGCCGTCGAGGGTCGTGACGCGGTCGCCGGTGCGGTACCAGTGGGCGTCGGTCAGGGCGGTGGCCGGATCGTACGGGGTGCCGTCGGGGGCGAGGAACCGGCCCGCGTTGTCCGCCGGATCGAGGTACCCCGAGAATCGCTGACCGCCGCGCACACACAGCTCACCGTCGTGCACGCGCCCTTCGAGGGCCGGGTGCAGGGGGCCGATGGGCACCGTTCCGTTGGCGGGCTCCGGCCACTCGTCCTCCCGAGCCGGCAGCCGGTACGACGTGCAGGTGACGGTCAGTTCCGTCGGGCCGTAGGCGTTCTCCACCGTGCTCTGCGTGGCGGCCCCCCGCCACGCCCGGGCCTGTTGGAGTGTCAGAGGCTCGCCGCAGAACATGCTGTGGCGCAGACTGGGCATGCTGCCGGGCTTGAGTGCCCGCAGCCGCTGGGCCAGCGAGATCACTGAGGGCACGGAGTTCCAGTGCGTCAGGGCGTGCCGCTGCACGTACCGTACGGGCCGCAGGAGGTCCTGGCGCGCCGCCGCCACCAGCGTGGCGCCCGTGCCCCAGGCCGCGTACATGTCCAGCACGGAGGGGTCGAAGGTGAGGTCGAACGTCTGCGACAGACGGTCACCGGGGCCCGCCCCGTGGCGCGGCACGGCGTGGGCGAGATAGGCGTGGACATGACGGTGCCGCACCGGCACGCCCTTCGGGACGCCGGTCGAACCCGAGGTGAACAGGATGTACGCCAGGTCGTCCGGATCCGGCCGCAGCGAGGGCAGGCCGGGGTCCGGCGCGGCCGCGACAGCGGGCAGTTCGTCATCGGTCAGCCGCAGCACCGGCGCGGGAAGCCGGTCGGCGCCGTCACGGCAGGTGCCGTCGGTCAGCACGGCGTCGAGCGCCGCCGCCCGGGCGACGGCGGCATTGCGCTCGGCGGGGAAGGCCGGCCCCAGCGGCACGACGGTGGCGCCCAGCCGCTGCACGGCGAGGTAGCCGGCGTACGCGACCACCGTGCGCCCCGCCGCGAGCCCCACCCGCCGTGGCACCTCACCGCCCGTCACCTCCACCAGCCGCGCCGCCACCCGGTCGGCGAGGGCCGACAGCTCGCCGTACGTCAGCCGGGTGGCGCCGGCCTCCAGCGCGATCCGGTCCCCATGGGCGGGAACCGAATCCGCGAACCAGTCGTGCAGCGTGCGGAACTCACCTGCCATCGGCGCCATCATCCTTCCGTTGTCATTTCCCCGGCCGTCCATGGCCGCTCCTCGCCACCTGCTCACACGACGGCCTGATACGGCGGACCGAACGCACAGCTCAGCGGTGTCGCCGAGCGCTCGCGCAGAGCGATCCACCGGTAGGGACCCCACCACCCGGTGCGGGCCCCGGGCGCCATACCCACGGTCCACGGCCGGGCCGCCAGCCCCCGCCCGTCCGCCTTGACGCACGCCTCCTGCGCGGTCCACACCCAGGCGACCTCCTCCGCCGCACGGGCCGCGGGCAGCCCCGCGAGCTCCTCCGCGCCCCGCTCACCGAGCAGCCGGCGCGCGAACGACGCCGTCACGGCGGACTCCGGCCGCTGGACGTCGACGCCCACGCGCGCGCCCAGCGCGACGGCGGCCGCCAGCGCGCCCCGGCTGTGCGAGACGCTGACGCCCACCTCGGGGCACGCCCGCAGCCAGGGCTTGCCGCGTGGGTCCGGCACCACGGCGCCCGCGGCCAGCTCCGGCCGAACCGCGGTGAGCAGCCGCCGCAGCAGACCGCGCCCCGCCAGGAACTCCCGGGCCCGCCACTCGGGCAGCGCGGCCGCCCGCAGCAGGTCGCCGCGGTGCGCGCTGGGAGTGGCACCGGCGACGTCCCCGGTGATCACCCACACTCCGTCGGCGACGGCGAACGGCTCCGTCACGACAGCGCGCCGGGAGGCGGACCGGGGAGCGGACCGGGGAGCGGACCGGACGGCGCCAGGTCCGCCAGGATCCCCTCGGCGTCCTCGGCGACCAGGTCGAGCACCACCTCCGTGGCCCCTCCGCCGATGCCGAAGAGCGCCGCCTGAGCCCGTATCTCCTGCATCCCGCCCGTGGCGAACCCGGCCGCCCCCCACAACTGCGCACACTCGGCCAGTACATGCGTGACCGTGGCACCGGCGGCCGCCTTGAGCGTCGCCGCCGCCACCGTGTCGTGTCGGACCGCCACCGCTTCCCCCAACCCGTCGGTGAGGGCCCGCAGTTCGCGCGCCCGCACGAGGCAGACCGCAAAACGCTGCCGCACGGAGTCCAGGGCCCACAGGCTGTCGTCGCCGTGGGCACGCCCGGACAGCCACCGGTGGGTATCGGCCAGCACCCGGCGGCACAGGGCGACGCCCCACAGCGCACCGGCCAGTCGTTCGGTGGCGATGTGCCGGGCGAAGACCGGGAGCCCGAGCCCGACCCGCCCCACGACATGGCCGCGGGACAGGCGTACGCCGTCCAACTCCACATGCCCGGCACCCGAACCGGCGAAGAGCGCCGACACGGCGGCCCGTACCCTCACGCCCGGCGCGTCGGCGGGTACGAGGATCCAGCTGAAGTGCGTGAAGTGCCGGCCCTCACGGTGCCGGGCCAGGACCAGGAACGCCTCCGCGGTGGTGGCGTTGGCGATCCATTGCTTCTCCCCGGTCACCTCGACGCCGTCCGCGTCGATCCGCGCCCGGGTGCGCAGGCCGGTCAGGTCGGTTCCGGCGGTCGCGTCGGTGGCCGCGAGCGCGACGGTCGCCCGCCCGGCGAAGGCCCGCTCCAGCAGCCCCTCCACCGCCGGACCGGTGCCGGTCGCCAGGATCGGCAGCGCGGTCGCCAACTGCACGCTCGCCGACAGGGTGGCCGGGATCGAGAACCGGGCGTCCAGGGCGCCGAGGACCTCGCCGAGCCCGCCGGGATCGACACCGGCCCGTACCGAGCCCTCGCGGTACGCCCGCGCGACGCCCCCGGCCGCGCCGAGCGCGGCCCACACCCCGGCCCCGTCGGCGGTGGACGGCAGGGCGTCCAGTCCGCTGCCGACGGGCCACCGCGGTACGGAGCCGGAGCCGGGGCGGGCCCGGGGGAGGGGGGCGGTCCGGCCGGCGACGGCGGCAGCGGCCCGTGCTGACGACTCAGGCAAAGGTCACTCCTCGGTCGAGCAACGCCAGCCGGCCATCGGCCAGATGCAGCCGGTCGTTGCTGTAGTTCAGGGCGGCGGACCGCAGATCGCGCAGGGCCAGTTCGAGACGGGTCGGCGAGTCCTTGAGGTAGCCGTGCCGCAGCCCGACCGCCTCCACGAGGCCGTCCACCGCCGCCAGGCACTCCTCCGACGCGGTGATCTTCAGCGAGTTCAACAGCAACTGGCGCGAGGGCCGCGACAGGTCCTCGCCCGACTCCACCACCTCCACCGTGTGCGCCAGGAGCGCGTGGACCGTGTCCAGGCGCTGACGGGCCCGCGAGAGCCGGGTCAGCAGCAGCTCCGAACCGAGGTCGAAACGCTCCCGGCCCGCCGGGCTGCGCAGCAGCCCCAGAACCCGGGAGAGCGCCCCCGCCGCCGTGCCCAGCCACACGGCGGACCAGCCCACATGGGCCAGCGGGCCGAACACCGTTCCGGCGATCTCCCGGAACCGCCCGGGCGCCCCCACCACGTGGTGCCCCGGTACGCTCCCGGCCAGCCGCAGCGGCACGCTGTGGCTCGCCCGCATCCCCATGGGATCCCAGTCACCCGACCCCGTCACCTCCACCTGCTCCCGGTCCGCGTACACCAGCGACACGTCGGTGTCCGCCGCGTCGCCCGGTCCGCGCATGGTGATGAGGAAGCCGTCGGCGTACGCGCCACCCGTCACGATGGGCGCGAAGCGGTCGATCTCCAGCCGGTCGGCGGTGCCCGCCAACCGGGCCCGGGCGGTCAGCAGATGACCGCCCTTGCCCGCCTCCGTGGTGACGGACGCGAGATAGACCTCGCCCGCCGCGATGCGGGGCAGGAGCTCCTTGCGCAGCCGGTCGTCGGCGTACCGCACCACGGCCGCGGTCTGCTGGCAGTGCATGGCGAAGATCATGCCGACGGACATGTCGCCGCGGCTCAGTGACTGCGCCGCCACCACCAGGTCGCGCACGGTTCCGCCGAGGCCGCCGTACTCGACGGGCACGAGCAGACCCAGCAGCCCGGTGCGGCGCATCTCGTCGAGCGCCTCCACGGGGAAGGCGGCCTCCCGGTCGGTGCGGACCACATGCGCCTCGGTGACCTCGCGGACCCGGGCCAGCGCGTTCGTGAGGTCCGGCTCCCGGGGGCGTTCGGGCACCGCGGTCACGCCGCCTCCTCGCCACTGGCCCCGTCGGGAAGCTGCGCGGCGATCGCCCGCCACAGGTTGCCGGCGGAGGCGAAGGTGACGTCGTTCAGATCCTCGTCGGGAAGGGAGATCCCGAAGGTGTCCTCGATGGCGAAGAGCAGCTCGATCGCCTGCATGGAGTCGATGCCCAGCCTGTGCAGGTCGGTATCCGGGGTGATGACGGTCTCCTCGGCGGCGTTCCTGAGGAAGGGGCGCAGGAGGTCGGTGAAACGGGGGTCCATGATGGTCCTTTCGTCAGCGGGCGTGAGCCGCGTCCGCCCGGGGCGGGTTCAGCGGGCGATACGGCACAGGTCCTCGACCCGGCGCAGGTTCTCGGGCACGAGCTCGTCGGCGTCCAGCTCCCGGCCGAGTTCGCCTTCGACGCGTTCGATGATCTCGACGAGCCGGAAGGAGCTGAAGGAGGCGAACGACTCGAATTCCGCCCCCCGGAGCAGCGGTTCCTCGTCCACCCCCAGCACGGCGGCGGCGACGGCGGCCACGCGGCGGCGCAGGGACTCGCCCCCCGCTTCGCCGGGTGCGGCGGCCGGGGCGCCGGCCGCCGCACCCCGGCCGGGGGCCGTCTCGCCGAAGACCTTCACCTCGTCGGCCAGTACCGCCCGCAGTCGGTCCACCACGCCCGGCGGCTCGGCCCGGCCCCGGCCGACACGTCGGTGCGCGAGATACGTCTGCTCCACCACCTTGTCCCAGGCGGCCAGCAGGTTCCGCTCGGCGTCGTCCTCCTCGCGCCCCGCGAACCGGGCCCGGTACGCGGCGTGCAGCTTGCGCGCCCGGGCCAGGAGCCACGTCTCGGCGGTGAGCCGCTCCAGGGCGAGCGCCCGGTCCGCGCACGCCTCGTACGCGGCCAGGTACGACGCCACCGCGTCGGCGTCCCCGGCCGCGTACGCCGTGGGCGGCGGGGCGGCGTCCGCCCCCCGAGCCACCGCTTCGAACGCGATGACCTCGGCCGGACCGAGCCCCGCCAGTTCCTGCGAGGAGAAGACCCAGGAGCCCGGCACGGCCGCGCCCCACTGCGTCTGGATGCGGTACCCGTCCGTCACGTGCCAGCCCCCGGGCCCGGCGGAGAGGAGGAAGCTGTGGTCCATGTGCGCCTGGCCGTGGTAGGGCAGCCAGGGCAGGTTGTAGGCGTCGGCCACCACGTAATGCGTACCGCCGCGCCGCCGCACCGCGTCGAGCAGGCCCTCACGGGGCAGCCGCTCCCTGCGCACCGGCCGCAGGGCCAGGAGCGCGCTCGCCGCGTCCAGCTGGACGTCCAGCGGCGGATCGACCGTCGGCAGCCCGTCGTCCGCCGGCCACCAGGCGAAACCGAGGTGCGCGCCGAGCCGCAGATGCGTGCCCGGGCCATGGGCGTGGTCGGCGAGTACGGCCAGATTGACCTGAACGCAGTCGAGGAGACCGGTATGGAGCGAGTCGAGCTCGAAACGCTCCGGTTGAGCGGTGTCGGCCATGTCGTTGCACAGTCCTCGGGTTCGGGAATGACGGGAGTTCGGGAGTGACGCCGGGTCGGGAGTGACGTCGGCTCGGAGTGACGCCGGTTCACGCATCACGCGGGTGCGGGAGTGGCCGGTCCGGAGAACGCGGGCTTCGCGAACCACCCGTACGGCGCCAGCGATGCGTGGGGCGGGAGAGGACCGGGTCTCAGATCCACGGAGGCAGCCCCGGAAGCGGCCCGGTGCTCTCCAGGGCGTCACCGGGCGCCCGTCCGGACAGCCACGCCAGGATGTCGGCGCGATCGCCCGACACGACGGGCCCGCCGGTACCGAACCGCGCCAGCTCCGCGTCCGTGCCGTCGCGCAGCTCGAACTGCGGTACGCCATCGGCCTCGGCGTAGTAGCCGAGGATGTCGTCGAGGACGATGTTCCGGGCGGTCTCGGGGATGTCGTGGAAGCCGTAGCCGATCGCCAGGTCCACATGGTGCAGTTCCAGTTCGCGCAGCCGGATCACCAGGACGCGGCGCGGGGTGCACAGCTCTCCGGTGAACGGCCTGATGGTCGCGTTCCAGGCGGGAGCGGGCAGTTCCTCGACGGTCCGCTGGAAGTGCGCCGCGGTGTCCCGGACGTCCACGATCAGGACCGCGGCCGGCCGTCGGGCGCCTGCCTCGATCTCGGCGTCACGGGCCTGCCGGTCGGTCTACTGCAGGGTCTCCACTCCGCTGCGCGCCCACTCCAGGAGCCGCTCCAGGGCCGGGGCCTGCCGGGCCAGGTGGCTCAGGACATGGCCGCGCGTCCAACCGGGCAGCAGGGAGGGCGCGGCGACGTCGGCGTCCTGGAGCCGGCCGAGGCCGGTCAGCAGCCGCCGCGCCGCCGCGGCGAGTTCCCCGAAGGAGGCGGTGGTGGGGTCGAGTTCCTTCAACGTGTGTCCTTCACAGAGTGGTCGGGCGGTGGGCGCGGGCCTACCGCGCCAGCCGGGCGAATCCCTCGGCGATCCGGTCCAGTTGGCCGGCGATGTGCGGCAGGCCGACCGGATCGTCCGACTCCAGCGCCTGCTGCTGCTGCTTCTCATCCCCGTACAGCAGGCTGGTGGCCGCCTTGAAGCGCAGCGCCCGCGGCTCGTCGCCCAGCAGGTGCCCGGCCAGGACGACGATGCCGGACTCGTCGAGGAGGCGGCGGGCCAGTGCCGTCGAGTCGGTGACGCCCCGGCCGGCGAGCGTGGCCCGCAGCGGCTCGAAGTCCGGGTACACGTAGAACCCGCCGGCCGGTGGACGGCACAGGGCGCCCGCCTCGACGGCGATGCGGTGCACCTCCCGCGCCACCGCGCCGTGCAGTCGGGCGGAGGCCCGCAGCCGTTCGGTGATCTCGGGGGGTTCGGCGAAGGCGTACTCGGCCACCTGCTGCATCGGTCCGGCGAGCGTGGACCACATCTCACTGGCGACCGACACCACGGCGTCACGCAGCCGCGCGCCCGTCTCCCCGGCCGGGAAGCGCGCGACGCCGATGCGCCAGCCGCCGAGACCGAGGGACTTGGACAGGCCGCTGGTGACGACCGTGCGCTCGGGGGCCACCTCCGCCGGGCTGAGGAAGGGAGTGGCGCCGGGGTCGTGCACGACGTCCCGGTAGATCTCGTCCGAGACGATCAGGAGCTCCTCCTCCCGGGCGAGCGCGGCCAGTTCCCGCACGAGGGCCGGCGGGGCGAGCGTCCCGGTCGGGTTGTCCGGAAGGGTCAGCACGAGCAACCGCGGGTCGTGCCCGTCGGCCCTGGCCTGCCGGAGGGTTTCGCGCAGAGCCCCGGGTTCGGGTACGCCGCCGCAACCGTCCGGGACGGGTACACCGAAGACGCGCTTGCCGGCGTACTCGGCCTGGGGGCCGTAGGTGTTCCAGGCCGGCCGGGGCAGCAGCACATCACCCGGGACGGCCAGTTGCAGTGCCATCAGCAGCGGCTTGCTGCCCGGGGCCACCACGACCCGGTCCGCCTCGGTGGGCAGGCGGCGCCTGGTGAAGTAGCCGGCCACGGACCGGCGTACCCCCGCACCGCCGGCGACGGGACCGTACGCGGCGCGGGCCGCGCCGGCCGACAACTGCTCGGCCAGCTGGGGGAGCACCGGCAACCTCGCCTCCCCGAAGGCCAGGTGCACCAGGGACTCGCCCGCGGCCGTGCGCTCGTCGACCAGCTGGTTCAGCGCCAGGTTCGGGGAAGGGGGAAGCAGGAGGAACGTGCTCACGTCCGGCTCCTTTCGACATGGTCCGGTTCGGGCGAGGGATCGGCCTCGCCCCACACGGCGGCGGCGAGGTCACGGGGGGTCCCGGGGGCCGGCTCGAGCTCGTCCAGCCACGAGGCGTCCGCCGACCAGCGGGCCCGGAAGGGCCGGCCCACCAGGGCCGGATCGCGCGCTTGGAGCATCCGAAGCCGGAAGAAGGAACTCCCGCCGGTCTCCTCGACCCCGTCGACGACCACCTTGCCGGGCGTGGCCGACATGACCGGGCCGCGCACCGTGCGGGCGAGTCCGGGCAGTGTGCGGTAGGCGGCGGAGAAGATGTCCACGGCCCGCGCGAGCGGCACCTTGAAGTAGTCGTGCGGCCCGGTGTCCCGCTCCACGAACAGGTAATACGGCACCGCGCCCGCCGCGAGCTCGGCCCGCCACAGCGCGCTCCAGACAGCCGCGTCGTCGTTGACGTGCGCGATCAGCGGCGCTTGGCAGTAGACCACCGCGCCGGTGGAGCGGATCCGGGCCGCGCACCGTGCGGGCCAGGCCTGTCTCCAGCTCGCGCGGATGGCTGAAGTGCGCCATGACGGCGAGCTGCTTGCCCGCCGCGACCACCCGCTCGAACAGCCGCAGCACCTCGTCCGCGTCCTGGTCGGTGACGAAGCGCTGCGGCCAGTACGCCACCGACTTGGTGCCGATGCGGATGGTGTCCACCGTGCCGACCGCCAGAAGGGGTTCGAGATGGCCGCGCAGCCGCTCGGTCGACATCACCATCGGGTCGCCACCGGTGACAAGAACATCGCTCACCTCGGGGTGCGCACCGAGGTAGCCGAGGAGGCCGGAGGGGTCGGGTGCGGCGAAGCGCAGGTCCGCGTCGCCGACGAACTGCGCCCACCGGAAGCAGTAGGTGCAGTAGGCGTGACAGGTCTGTCCCTGGCCGGGGAAGTAGAGCACGGTCTCGCGGTACTTGTGCTGGAGTCCGGGCACCTCGGCGCCGCCCGGATCGCGGGGCACGTTGAGCTGCTGCTGGCCCGACGGGTGCGGATTGAGCCGGGCGCGGATCTCCTTCACCGCGTCCCGCAGCAGCAGCCGGTCCGCACGGTCGGCCGACAGCTTGGCCAACTGCTCCTCGTCCGCCGCGGAGAGCATGCCCGGCTGCGGGAAGGTGAGCTGGAACATCGGGTCCTCGGGCACCCGCTCCCAGTCGATCAGCTCGGACAGCACGTACGCGTTGACCCGGAAGGGCAGCACCAGGGAGACCCGGCGCACGGTCTCGCGGATCTCGTCGGACAGACCGTGGCGCGCGGCGATCTCGTCGATGTGGCGGGGCCCGTACGCCCGGAACCGCTCGGCCTCCACGGCGCCGGCCGGCATCAGCGCGCACCCCCCGGCCCGTCCGCCTTGCGGTACAGCTCGTCACCGAGCACCAGGAAGTCCAGGTCCATGGAGCGGAACGCGGCCACCGCGTCCCCGGCGGTGTTCACGATGGGCTCGCCCCGGTCGTTGAACGAGGTGTTCAGCAGCACCGGCGGCGCCCCTTGCGCCTCCATGGCGTCCAGGACCGCGCCCACCGCCGGCGCCTCGTCACCGTGCAGCACCTGCGGCCTGGTGGTGCCGTCGACGTGCACCACCCCAGGGGCGACCGCGCGGCCGAGCTCGGTGGCGCGCGCCGCGCCCAGCATGTACAGGCTCAGGTACTCCTGCTGCTCCCACAGCCGGGCGCCGTAGCCGGGGCGGGTCACGCCCGCGAAGGGGCGCCACTGTTCGCGGTTCTTGATGGTGTTCACCCGTGTGTTGACGCCCGCGGTGTCCGGTACGGCGATGATCGACCGGTGGCACAGCGCCCGTGGGCCCACCTCGGCGCGGCCCTGGGCGACCGCCCCGACGGCGCCGCCGAGCAGCAGTTCCGTCACCTCGTCGATGTCCAGGGAGGACCGCAGCAGGCCCGAGGTGTCCACCGGCTCGCCGCGTCCGGCGAGGCCGGAGCCGTGGATGTCCGTGCCCAGGTACGGGCTGAGCGCCGCCGTGCGCACCTTGGGCGGGCGGACGGTCCAGGCCGCGCCCAGCGCCACACCGGCGTCGTGCGGCACGGGCGGCACGTACAGCGGGCCGGACAGGGTGCCGTTGGTGCTGCAGTTGAGGGCGACGCCGCCGCTGAGACAGAGCGCTTCGACCCCGGCGGTCTTCCGGGTGAGCGAGGCGAGATGGGTGACCGTCTCCTCGATGATGCGCTGCGCGGTGTAGGCGACGAGCACCGCCTTCGGGTCCTCGGCGAGGCGCCCTTCGGGCAGGGTCGGCGCGTCCGTTCCGGCGATGGCGGTGTAGCGCTCGCGCCAGCGGCCGACGACGGTCTCGTACTGCTCCTTGATCTCCTCGGCGGTGGCCCGGCCCGTGTTCTCCACCAGTGGTTCGACGGCGAGCCGGAAGTCGTCACCCTGGAGGTCGACCAGCGGCTCGACCTCCAGGCCGGCGGCACGCCCGTAGGCGGCCAGGCCCATCGTCTTGCCGGCGTTGAGGAAGGAGAAGCCGAGCCAGGTGGATGCGGCGTCGTAGGCGTAGCCGAGCGAAGAGGTGCGCTGCCAGCTGCGTTCGAGGCGCGGCGGCGCACCTTCCTCATACGTCCAGATCGTCGAGGACTCGTTCTCACCGTGCCCGTCGATCACCAGGACGCCGGCCTTGGGGAACGGCGAGGCGTGGAAGGAGGACGCGGCGTGCGCCTGGTGGTGCGGCACGCGGACGACCTCCGGTGTGCGGGTGCCGAAGTCCAGGCCGACCGCGTACGCGAGGAAGTCGGCGTCATCGGTGAAACGGCACGGGTAGAGCTGCTCCCCGTCCCAGCCGACCGCGACGACGTCGATGTCGGACGCCGATATGCCGGCCTGCTCCAGGCAGAACCGGGCGGCGTTCAGCGGTTTGCGGTAGAGGGAGTGGCGGCGGCGGTTGATCCGCTCCTCCTCGGAGAAGGCGACGATCTCGCCGTCACCGTTGACGAGGCAGGCGGCGGTGTCGTGCCAGCCGGTCGGCGGCGCGTTGACGCCCAGAATCCACATGGAGCGGGTTCCTTTCCTCTTCCCCGGGGCCGGTCGGGCCGTGCGGCCGGAGTGCCGGATGTGGTCGGTGTGTGTGCGGGTGCTGCGGGTGCTGCGGGTGCTGCGGGTGCTGCGGGTGTTGCCGGTGTGCGGGTGTGCGGGTGCTGCGGGTGTTGCGGTGTCAGGGGCGTGGCGCGTCGCCGGGCGCGCCGAGCGGGTCGAGTGCGCAGCGCACCCTCCGGTGCGCGCTGTCCAGGGCGGTCGCGCACTCCTGCGGGGTGTCGCCCACGGCCACCAGCGCCGCGAGGCGCGGCACGATGCCGTGTGGCGGCAGCCGGAGCACCGTCCCGGGCCCTGCGAGGGCGACGGCGCGTTCGATGCCGGGTTGAGCCGCCGCCCGGTCGAGGTCCAGCGAGCGGACGACGGCGTCGTGGTCGGGGTAGACGAACCGGACCTCGGCGCACCGGTCATGGGTGCGCGCCGGGGCGGGGACGCGGCCGAGCGCGATGTCGGCGGCCACGGCGATCTGGTCCACACCCGTGGCGAGCCGGCCGAGGAGCGGGATGAAGTCCCCGCCGAGCCGGCCGTTCACCTCCACGATGCGCGGTCCGGCCTCGGTGAGCCGCAGTTCCGTGTGGGTGACGCCGGTACGGATGCCGAGGGCGTCGTGAGCCGCCATGAGCATGGCCCGCACTTCGTCGGCCCACGGCTCGTGGTGCCAGGGCTTGACGAGGTGCCCGACCTCCTCGAAGTACGGCGCGAATCCGAGGCGCTTGTGCGCCACGTTCATCACCTGGACCTCGCCGCCGCTCACGGCGCAGTCGACGCTGATCTCCGGCCCCGCGAGGTACTCTCTACGATCGCCCCGTCGAGCCGGTCGATGCCGGGGAAGCATGAGGAAACCGCCTGGTCGTAGGCGTGGGCGACCTGCTCGGCGCTTCCCGCCACGACGACCCCGATGCTGCCGGCCAGCGCCCGGGGCTTGACGACCACGGGCAGGCCCAGGGTCTCGGCCGCCGCCAGGGCCTCGTCGCGTCCGCGCACATGCCGGAAGCCGGCGGACGGCACGCCCGCGGCGGTGAGGACCCGCCGGGTGGTGAGCTTGTCGCGGCAGCCGCGCACGGCGCGCGGGCTCATGTGCGGCAACCCGAGCCGGCGGGCGACCTCCGCGGTGGTGTCCAGCAGGGTCTCGTCCCAGGTGAGCACCGCTCCCGGACCGGACCGGCCGGTCAGCAGCGCGGCGACGGCCCGGGTCGTCTCGTCCGCATCGGAGGTGTCGGCGGCCCGGAACCGGTCCGCCACGTACGCGCGTTGCCAGTCGATGTCGCCCGGCTGTACGAGCGCCGTCTCCACGTGCGCGGCCGCGCTGTCCAGTGCGTACCGCCGGTAGGGCGGGTTGCCGCAGCCCACGACGACCAGACGGGCGGGTGCGCCGGAGTCCACCGGAGCGCAGGTGAGCCGCGTCCGCTCGGCCGTGCGGCGGATCGCCGCCGCCACCCCGGCGCTGCTCGTCCCGGAGAACCGGAACCGCGCCCCGGCGTGTTCGTACCCGCCGCCCTTCATCAGCGCGCCGGCCTCGGGCACGGCGTGGGCGTAGGCACCGCTGTCCTCGGGGATGGTGACCGCTTCCACCCGGCACGGCATCGGGACGGAAGGCGGCACGAGCAGCCAGCCGGCCACGGCGGCCGGACGGGCGAGCGCGACCGGGGTCGGGTCGGGGTTGCCCGTCTGGTGGGCGAACGCGACCGCCATCAAATCGATGCCGTGCACGTCCCGCCACACGAAGGGCACTTCGGCGCCGCCCGGCCGGGCGGCCATCTCCAGCACGGTGAGCGCGCCGCCGTCGCTCGCGAAGAGCTCCAGGTGGAACACCGAGGGGCCGCACAGCAGCGCCCGGGCGGCGGCGCGGGTGATCTCGCCGACCCCGGCGAGAAGCTCGGGGTCGTCGATCTCGACCGAGCCGAGGGCACTGCCCGTGGTGAAGTCGAGGCAGGTGTTCAGGTAGCGCGAGGCCCGCCAGGGGCCCAGGTCCTCGCCGGTGAAGAGGCCGTCGACGTGCAGGACCTCGTCCGGAACCCACGGCTGGACGAGCATGTCGGTGTCGTCCGGGAGGACGTACCGTGCGAGCTGTTCGGCCGTGTCCAGCCGTGTGATGCCGGCGCTGGCCGTGCCCCGCCGGGGCTTCACCAGCACCGGCCAGCCGTGCTCGGCGGCGAAAGCGGCGACGGCACCGTGGTCGCCGGCCTCCGCGGTGGCCGGCACCGGCACGCCGGCCGCGTGCAGCCGCCGTGCCATGAGGAGCTTGTCCCGCAGCGGGCGCAGTTCCTCCTCGCCCGGCCCAGGAAGGCGGAGCTCGTCACGCAGACGGGCCGCCAGGTCCAGGTCGGTCTCCTGGAGGGCTGCGATCCGCGTCGGCGGGCCGATCTGTTCCGTCAGCCCGTCGACGGCCTCGCGTACCGCCTTCGCGTCCTCGGTGCTGTCCACGAGCCGGACACCGGCGGCCTGTTCGACGGGGAGATGGCGCACGGCGGATTCGGTGGTGACGTAGCTGACCCGGTGAACCGCGTGGTCGACGTACCCCGCGTAGTCGGCGTAACGGTCGGTCCACCGGTGTATCACGATCACGTGCTCGGGCACGGGAACCTCCTGGAACGGCGACGATGTACGGGGGAGGGCCGGGGGCCGGGGCGGGGACGCGCGGACAGGCGCGGGGCCTGCGTGACGGACCGGGTGCGCCGGTCTTCGGCGCGGCGTCTGTTCCGGTCGGGTGGACACACGGCACGACGACGTATCGGACAGCGGTGAGAGGTCACGTAGGAAGCGCCTCACACTCGTCCGGCGGCGGTCAGCAGCGTCTCGTGCAGGTCTCCCAGCAGAGCGGCGCACGTCTCACGCCGCAGGTCCTTCGCGGTGAGACGGACCGAGAGGGCGTGCTCGTCCTCCACCGCCCGTGCGTAGCAGCGCGGGCCGATGGTCGTGAAGGGCTCCTCCCACACCAGCGTGGCCTCGCCCTCGGGGCCGGTGGCCGCACCGCCGCCGGCCGTGCCCCCCGCACCGGGCGGTACGGCCACGAAGTTGAACGCGCAGGCGGGCTCGGGCACGTGCGGGACACGGGCGCGGAGCGCCGCGACCGCCCTGACGTCGTGCACCCCGTGCCGGAACGCGGCCAGTGCGCTCCAGTGGGCGGCGCGCGCCAGGTCGGCGAAGGCGGAGTCGGTGTGTTCGATCAGGGCGGGTACCCACTGGTTCATGGAGGTCACGACATCCCGCCAGCGCGCGGTGAAGCGGTTGGCGCTCATCAACTGCACCATCAGTCGGTTGCCGTTGCCGTTGCCGTTGCCGTTGCCGTTGCCGTTGCCGTTGCCGCTGCCGCTGCCGCTGCCGCTGCTGCCACTGGCGCTGCCCATGACCGTGTCGCCGACATCGCAGCGGCGGGCGACGGCGCCCGCGAAGGCGGCCAGGACGACGCCGGCGACGGAGACGCCTTCCCGTGCGGCGATCGCACGTGCGGCGGTCCGGGCGGGGGCGGAGCGCAGGGTGGCCTGTAGGACGGTGCCCGGCGCGTCGGCGTCACGCGGGAGCCCGGCCGACGGGGCGCGGCTCAGCACGTGCTCCCAGTGGGCGAGCGCGGCCAGCTGTCGCCGCTGACCGGCGGGGCCGTACTGGTCCGCCGCCAGATCGGCGGGTCCGTGCGGGGGTGGCCCGAGCCGTCCGGGCGCGGTGAGTTCCCTCAGCAGTTCCTGGTGCAACTGTTCCTGGGCCCAGGCGTCGGCGACGATGTGGTGCTTGACGAACAACAGGTGCGACGGTGCGCCGCCTCGGGTCAACAGCCGGGCGCGCCAGCCATGTTCACGACCCAGGTCGAAGGGGCGTGCGGCCAGGGCGAGGGCGGTCTCTTCCGCCCGCTCCGCACCGCCGTCACTGCCGTCGGTGAGGTCGACCGACGCGTGGACGCCATCGTCCGGGGACAACTGGCGTGGGTTGTCGGGGTCGTTCACGTCATAGCGCGTCCGCAGGGAGGGGTGACGCAGGGCCAGCGTGTGAACGGCGGCGCGGACCGCCTCCACACCGACGCCGGGCGGGAGGGCCCATACCGCGGCGTTGTTGGGCTCGTGCCTTCGTGCGGGCGGCAGGTCCCGGATGTCGTGCCACACCGAGAGCTGCCCTAGGGACAGGGGGCCTGCCTCGGTCATTCACACTCCACGTCAGGGTAGTTCCGCAATGCGGAATACGATTTCCGTTCGACCTTCAACCTGCCACATGGCACCGAAGCCTGTCCAGGCTCGACTCGCCTCCCCGCGTGGTCGCCGAATCGGACTGAGAGGTTCCAATGCCCGGGAAACCAGGCCCACATGAGGCGCTCGCCCGCGCCGGGCGGTGATCGCCTCCGCGTCCACGGCGAGCCATCCGCACCGCCCCGCGGTGCGGCCGGGCGGGACTGGCGTTCAGGCGGGTGGGTGTGAAAACGTTCATCGGACGATGGAATCCGTATTCCGTAAAGCGGAATTGTGGCCCTCGTGGTTCCGGCGCGCCGCACGACCGCGACGCCGACGACGCACGACGCACGACGCACGACACACGACAGCGCGGGAGAGAAGGACATGGACGTGACGCACCCACCGGGCGCCCTGCCCTCAGCCACCGGCGAGTTCCTCCACGACTTCCTGCTCGCCCCCGCCCGCCACAACCCCGACAGCCCCGCGGTCGTCGAGTCCGGCCGGCCGGGGACAACCACCGTGACCACCTACGCGCACCTGCGCAGCCGCGTGGCTCTCTACGCCCGTGAACTCGATGCACTGGAGCTGGAGATCGGCTCCCGTGTGCTGCTGGAGGCCGAGGTGACCGCCGACTCGATCGCGCTGCTCCTCGCCTGCTCCCGCGCGGGTCTCACCTTCGTACCGGTGAGCCCCGAGACACCGCGGGAGCGGCTGCTCTCCCTGATCGGGACCGCACGGCCCGCCCTGCATCTCCAGGCGCAGGACGGCAAGCGCGAGGACCTGCCTCCCGGCTTCGCCACCGCCCGGTTCGGAGCCGGCGGCATCGTCGGGGAGCGACGCCCCGCCCCCGCGCCCCGCAGGCGCCGGACGCCCACCGTCACCGACCCCGCCTACATCATCTTCACCTCCGGGACCACCGGCCGCCCCAAGGGCGTGGTGATGAGCCATCGCGCCGTGGTCGCCTTCTACCGGGGCATGCTGGCCCACGACATCGCGCGTCCAGGCGACCGGATCGCCAGCACCTCGCCCCTCCAGTTCGACTTCTCGCTGCTCAACATCGGCCTGGCCCTGGGCAGCGGCGCCGCCGTCGTCCCCGTACCGCAGGCACTGGTGCGCTGGCCACGGCACTTCCTGCGGGTACTGCGCGACACCGAGGCGACCCAGGTCAACGGCGTACCGTCGATCTGGCGGCAGGTCCTGCGCCACGAGCCCGAGCGCCTTGCGGACCTCGACCACCTGCGCGGCGTCCTCTTCTGCGGTGAGGAGTTCCCGCTGCCGGAGCTGCGGCGGCTGCAGCAACTGCGCCCAGGGACGCGCATCGTCAACTGCTACGGCGCCACGGAGTCGATGGCCTGCTCCTTCGAGGACGTACCCGACCCCCTGCCCGAGGACGTCGAGCGCCTCTCCATCGGGGTGGCGCACCCCGGTGCCGAGATGCTGCTGGTCGACGAGTCCGGCAGGGTCGTCGACCACCCCGGGACACCCGGCGAGATCCACCTGCGCAGCCCCGCCCTCTTCTCCGGCTACTGGGACGACCCCGAGGCCACCCGCACAGCGCTCGTCCCCGACCCGCTGTGCCCGCAGTCCGGGCAACTGGTGCTGCGCACCGGGGATCTGGCGGTCCAGGGCGAGAAGGGCGAGTTCTACTTCTGCGGCCGCACCGACTCCCAGGTGCAGATCAATGGCAACCGTGTCGAACTGGGCGAGGTGGAGCGCCGCCTGATGGAGTTTCCCGGTGCCACCGCGGCCGCCGCACTGCCCCTGCCGGAGCCGGGCGGAGGCAGCCGGCTTGCCGCCTTCGTCGTCATGGCGGCCCGCGACTCCCGGCCGACGGCGGGCGACCTACGGGAGTTCTGCGCGCGGACCCTGCCCGCCTACATGGTGCCGCGGGAGATACGCCTCCTCGACACACTGCCCACGACGACCAACGGCAAGGTTGACCGGGCGGCCCTGGCCGCGTCAGCGGCCTCCGAACCCGCGCCTGCTCCGACCGCCGCCACCGCGCCCGTTCCGGGAGAACGATGACCACGATGAACAGCCCTGGCACCGGTACGCCCCCGGACGGCGGCCGGGCACGGTGGCGGACCTTCGTCGCCGTCCGGGTCGGTGGCCTGCCCGGCGCGTTCTGGGTGCTTTGGTGCGGCACGCTGGTCAACCGGCTCGGCGCCATGGTGAATCCGTTCCTGAGCCTCTACCTCACCGAGGTGAGGGGCGTGCCCATCGCCACCACGGGGCTGATCCTCGCGGCCGTCGGCGTGGGGTCCGTCATTTCCCAGCCGCTCGGCGGGATCATCACCGACCGGTTCGGTCGCAGGATCGCGCTCACCGGCGGAATGATCGCGAACGGCGCCGTGCTGCTCACCCTCGGCCACGCCGAGAGCCTTCCCGCCATCAGCGCCTGCGGCTTCGCGCTCGGCGTCACCATCGACCTGTTCCGGCCGGCATCTCAGGCCCTGGTCGCCGACGCCGTACCGGCCGGTGACCGCACACGCGCCTTCGGGCTCCTGCTGTGGTCCATCAACCTCGGCTTCTCCGCCGCCATGGTGATGGGCGGTTACCTGGCGACCCGCGGATTCCATCTCCTCTTCTGGGTCGACGCGGTGGCCTGCGCCGTCTTCGGCCTGCTCGTCTGGTTCGCCGTCCCGGAGACGCACCGGCCGGGCGGTGAACGCCTGGAGGGCACGTTCCGCACCGTCCTCGGGGACACGGTCATGCTGGCGTTCGCCGGTGTCGTCGTGCTGTACGCCACGGTGTTCCAGCAGGCGTTCGCCACCCTGCCGCTGGCGATGAGCGGCAGCGGGCTGTCCAGCGGGGCGTACGGCATCGTCATGGGCGTCAACGGCATCGTCGTCATCGCCGTGCAGCCTCTCATCGGCCACCGGCTCGCTTCCTTCGACAAGAGCCGGGTGCTCGCCTTCGGCTTCACGGTGGCAGCCTGCGGCAACGCGGTCGTGGCCGTCGCGTCCAGCACGGCGGTGTACGGCCTCGCGATCGCGGTGTGGAGTCTGGGCGAGGTGCTCGTCTTCGCGGTCACCGCGTCCATCGTCGCCGACCTCGCCCCCGCCCACCTTCGCGGCCGCTACAACGGCCTGCTCGGCATGGCATGGGGCACCGGTTTCCTCGTCGCCCCCGTGGTCGGCACCCGGCTCCTGATCCTCGGCGCGCCCGTGCTCTGGCTGTCGTGTGCCGCCCTGTGTGTCGTGGCCGCGGTGGCGCAACTGGTTCTCGCGCCGTCGATCCGCGGCCGTGAGCTTCTCTCCGCGAAGGCGGCCGTATGACCGCGAGGACCCATACCGACCGGACCCAGGCCGACCCCACTCACGCCGAACCGCCCCGCCCCCCACCCGTGCAACCCCAAGACACGGGGCCGGGTCACACCGTGAGTTGCGAGCGCCTGTGCGCCGCCCCGCCCCACCATCGGCCTCCGCTCCGCCGTCTGCGGCCCAGGCGCCGCCGCTGGCCGTGCCGGACCACGGGTACCCTGCGCCGTCCCGTTCCCGGGCGCCGCCGTGCCGCGCCTCCCTGCCACCGCCCCGGTCCCGTACCCAGGCGTTCGCGTGCCGACGCCGTGCTGCTCGGTGGCACGCCTCTGATTGTCCGTCCACCGCCTCCCGCCACCTTGCCGCCCAGGGGCGCTTGTTGTCGCGCGGCCGGCGCGGACTGCGGGACCGACGCTACAACGAGGCGTAGCGGGGCACGCCAGAAGCAACACCCCGGAGCACCGCGCCGGCCGATGCGGGTCCGCCACCGCTGCCCCGCCCTGTCGCTGCTCTGCCGGCGAAGCTGCTCAGAAGGGCGGGTCGGTGGCATCGCCACCGGTCCACTGGTCCTGGCCGCGGCAATCCGGTGGTCCACAGGTCGGTTTCCCGGCCGCCGTGTGGCGGCCGTCCGGAACGGTCACGGCATCGGTGCCCTCGGTTCCCGGATCGCTGCGCTTCGGCAGTTCCTCGCCCATGAAGTGGCGCCATGCAAGGGCGTCTCGGAACGGCTCCAATACTGCGGGTTGCCTGGCATGAAGGGACACCACCGCCTCGGCCTGGTCGACCAGGACAGCGGCAAGCATTCCCGGGCCCACGCAGTGCGTCTCACCGTCTGTGTAGGTCATTGAAAAGGGCTTCAGCGGGATTCGGCGGAACTGGTCGAGCAAGGGGGTGAGGTGCTCGACAGCAACGACATGGCTCCAGGCCTGGCAAGCGGCGTTGAGCTCGGTCAGGCACAGCACGTATTGGAGGAGGAAGCCGCTGAGTGGTTCGCCCTCGACCCTCGTCTCGGTCTCATGTGGGTCATAAGGGTTTTCGATGCGCCAGACGGGCGGGTCGGGCTCACCGGTGAGCGGCAAGGGCACGCCCCAGTGGCGGCAGCCCTGATTCTCGGACGCGAAGACCAGCCGATCGCGGTCCGGACCCGACACCGTCGGCGGCACAAGCAGATGGTGCGGAAGATCCTGAAGCGTCGGATGGCGACGGACCAGGTCGCAGAGAGCCGCCAGTGCCATCGGCAGCTCCTGGCTCCTCGCTGCACCGGCTTCGGCCGTGGGCTTCAATTCCCTCTGTCGTGCCGGGTGCCAGGCGCGCACGAACATCTCCAGCGCCTTCACCGGGTCCGTCGCAACGTGGGTGGCCCACTCCGTCCCAGGCGTCGGCGAGGGATCAGCGAACGGATGGTCGTCCTTGTTGATCACGTAGGGACCCTCGCACACCGAACTGACAGAGGTTGTTGGGACGGGTCTGTGAGGTTGCCTGAAAATGGCTCCCCGGCCGAGTGGGTGGGCTGACAGCTCGGGGCGCGGACGACCTTGCGGTTCAGCTGATCTGCTGTTCCCGTCGATCGCGGACGCCGTGGTGTTGTCGGCCGACGTGAATGCGTGAATACGTGAATACGTGATCGCGTACGCTGCGCTTTACGGCGTTCGAGGGGGGACCATGCGTACGATCCACAAGCTTTTGCTCGCTGCCCTGGCGGCTGGCATCGTGACGGGCGGGGCGTTGTTCTTCGTGCTCGGCCGGATGGAGGAGGCCAAGCGCGAGGCCGAACGGGAATCGATCCGCCTCGCCGCCGAGAGCATCTTCCAGGCCAAGGCCGACAAGAAGGACGCGCAGTGGCGGGCGTACCCCGCCCCCACGGGGCGTGTGTGGGACCGGGCTCGGACGAAGGTCACCCTGGACCAGGTGGAGATGCAGGGGGAGCGGGCCAAGGTCCGGATCTCAGAGATCACCACGCCCTACACGACCAGCCCCTCCGGTGCTGATCCGCAGCCGGACGTTCCCTACGTAGGGCAGTACGTCTACGTCTTCGAACCGGCTGGCGACAGTTGGAAGCTCGTCAAGGACGTCACGAAGGAGGAGTTCGGCCTCGGAGTGGCAAGCATGCCCTGAAAGCGGTGAGCGAGGCCGGGAAGCCGGGGCCGGGGTACGGCCCTCCGGCACGAGGGGCAGGCCAGGGCCTCGATCGCGGTCAGGGCGCCGCCGGCCGGGCCGGCAGGCCCCCCTCTGCAGAAGCAGGTGCGCCGTGTCACGTCTCCTTCTTCTCGGCCCCGCACGAAGTGGCTGATGCGGGGGTACAGCGGAGAGCAGAAGAGCGTGCGCTGGCTGACGTTCCCAGTTGGGGAACCCACTGCCCCGCAAAGACACCGGATTCTCCGCGAGAGATGGCTTCCGCAGTCTCGGATCGGTATTTCGTCACTGCGGTGCCCGCGTTTCGTCGGTTCGCCCTCCTGGGCGCCAAGAGTGAGCCGGACAGCTGGGTGGGGGACACGACGGGCTCATGGCGGAGACGCCACGAGCTGCCAGTGCGTGCCGCACGCGACACGGTCATGAAGGAAGCAATCACAAACCTCCCGCCCGTCGTCATCGCCGACCTGTTCGACATCCACGCTGGCACCGCAGACCGATGGGCTCAGTTCGACGACAACGCTTGGTCCGACTACCGGGCCACCTACGCCGCCTGACCCGGGTGTCGACCGGCTGTGAACGGCCCACCTGGCGGAGCAGACCAGCGAAGCGCTCTCCATCAGGTCATAGTTCCTGTGCTCACAAGGTGAGCACAGGACGGGTCGAAAAGTCCTCGCAGAGGTCCTCTCCGTCCGGGCCGTAGACGAATTCAGCCATCGAGGGATTGCGGTTGGCCGTGGCCAGGGGCAGCCACGCCAGCATGTGGCCGTAGCCGCCGCACACCGACTCGCCACCGTCGCCGCCGTGGATCGCAGTGGTGTCGCTCGTCAACTCCATGCGGTAGGTGTCGTAGGCGATGCGCAGGCCAAAGGCGTTCAGCCGGTTCTGGGGACCGGTGCGGTCTCCGTAGGGGATGCGGTCGAGTGGGCAGTCGTTTCCCCACCGGAAGAGGGTGTCCGCTCCGGCTCCACAGGCGTGTTCCCACTCGTCGGCGCTGGGCATCCGCAGGCCACGAGCTGCGAGAGCAGCCGGCATGTCAGCAGGCAGTTCGGTCAGGTTCTCGTCCTCCACTGCCATGAGTACAGTCGCCAGGACGACGTTCCGGCGAGGGCTGAGCACCTCAGCGAGGTGCGCCCGCAGGTCAGGTCCATAGCCGAAACCTTGCTCCAGGCTTTCGGCGTAGTCGGCGGTCTGCTCGGGCGTCGGCTGCCAGGTGTCGAGGTCGAAGCCCAGGGACACCGGGCCCCCGGGTATCAGAGCAAATGCCTGCCCGTCCCGCTCGATCCGGACGCGGTGCAGCGGGGCACCCAGGTGTTCGACGGTTTCGACGTCGGTCACCCGGCCATTCACCAGGGCGGCGGCTTCATGGGCGACGCGATGTGCAGTCGTCGACTCGAAGTACCGCCACTGGTTGAGAGTGAGATCAGCAAGAGGCACGGACCGCAGTGTCGCACGCGGGTCAAGGAGCAAGAAGCACGGGCCCGGGGCGTCTTCCTCGCCGCGCACCGGCGCTTCAAGCAGGTTGCCGCCGTACTGCGCGCCGACACCGCTGCCCAGCCCTTCGTCGCCGCTCCGACCGAGCTGATCCAGGCACAGGCCGACACCACCGGCTTTGTCTCGCTTGCTGGCTGAGCAGCAGGGGGCCTGCGGGCGACATGGAAGGAGGCGTGGTGGGAGTCGGTCCTGTGCAGTGAGAGGGCACCATGAGGCCCGACATGAGGTAGTTCTTGTCGGCGCCCTTCAGCATGGCGGTGTCGGTGGAAGGGGCGTTGTAGTCGCCGGTCGGCCGGAGGGTCATGGAGGCGACCTGGTCGTTGTGGGGACCTCGGTGCCGGGGAGCTCAGTCCGGTCAGGAACGGGGAGCCGGCGTTGCCGGACTGCAAGCGGGCCGCAGGCTCCTCAAGCTGGGCGAACGGGGGAGCCTCATACCGACATACCACCTGTCACTGGCGGGACCTGTGTTCACGCTTGTGGAAGCCCGGCCCTGGGCGCGGGGTTGTCGCGGCGGGCGCGGCGGGCTCCGATCAGCAGCAGCGCGCACGCCAACAGGAAGAGCGGCCAGGGCGTGAACGGGAGGACCACGGCGTCGACGACGGTCCAGGTTCCCAGCGTCCATGCGATGAACGTTGGCGGCGTGAGGCCGCGGCGGTCCAGCCACAGCACCGTCAGGCCGACCAGAGTGAGCGGCACGCCGAAGCTTGCCAGGCTCAGGAAGTACGCGCTGCCCGCCGGGCTCATATCGGCGAGGTCCTCGCTCCACAGTCCGCCGCTGAACCATGTCCCGGCGTGACGCGCGGCCTTCTCCGCCGTCAGGGCGGCGACCGTGTGTGCGGCTCCGCACACCGTGATGATCCAACCAGCCGACTTGATCACTGAGTTCTCCGTTCTCGTCGCGAAGCCGCTTCGTGCGGCTTGGTCGCGGTGGTCTCTGCGTAGCGGGGCCAGTGATCTCCGAAACCATAGTTCCGAGACCATGGTTCCGATACGGACGTTCCGTATCATGCAGGCATGACAGGGAAAAGGCAACGGGGTGGACGCCCCCGAGACAGTCGTGTGGACCACAAAATCCTGCAGTCCACCCGTGAGTTGATCGACGAAGTCGGCTACCCGGGCCTGACCGTCGACCAGGTCGCGGCGCGCGCCGGGGTGGGCAAAGCGGCTATCTACCGGCGCTACGCCTCCAAGGCCGAGATGGCGTTCGTCGCCACCATGCACGAGCAGCAGCTGCCTCCGCTGGTCGGCACCGGCTCCTTGCACGGAGATCTGCTGGCGCTGGTCCGCGCGTTCCACGTCCGCATGGCCGCCCCGGCGGCTCGACAGCTGGCACCAGCCCTGATCAGCGAACTTGCCGGCAAACCCGAACTGGATACCCGGTTCCAAGACACCTTCCTGGCCGACGAACAGGCCCGCTTCGCAGAAATCATCGAACAGGCCGTGGCCCGCGGCGAGCTGGCCGGGGCCGTCGACCCCGCGATGGCCCACCTACTGCTGCTCGGCTCCCTGGCGTCGGCCCTGTACATCCTCAACCTGCCTGTGGACGACGCGATGGTCACCGACCTCGCCGCCGCTGCCGCGGCAGGAATCACCGCCCTGGCCGAACGGCACCACAAAAACCCCGGTGGAGCCGCCGAGCCGCGCTGACAAAGCTCGCGGTGCAGCGCCCGAGGGGCAACATGGCCCGGCTCGCCGACGATCCGGCCGAAGTGGCCAGACCTCCACCGAGCTCGTCCTCATCGCCGGCGCCTTGCTGGTACTCGCCATCCGCACCAGGCTCATGAAGAAGGCAGGCATCATTAATGGCGGCCGAACCGCCTGAACCAGAGCCCGTCCCCCAGTAGTTGGGAGCAGCCCGTGCCCGAACCCTTACCCGCCCAGCAGACCCCTGGCTGGTCCTACCTCGACGATCACCTCTGGCACACCTGTGAGATCGTCGCCGACGTTCTTGGCGGCACCGTCGCCCAGCGACCCCTGCTCGCCACCCGCGCCCCCCTGGCCCCAGGCGAACGGGCCCTGGCGGTGGGACCCGCCACCCGCTTGACGTGGCGCGCCTTCGGAAACGGCTCCTACACCAGCAGCCAAGTCGTCGCGTTCGGCAGTCCGGCGTTCGTCATCGGCAGCCTCCTCGGCAACGCGGTCGGCAACTCCGTACGTCGCCGGCAGGCCGCTCGAGACGCACAGCCCCGCTGGGTGGTCGATGGCGGAGGCGAGCTCACCGTCACCCCGCGCAAGGCGCACTTCGCAGGTCAGAACACGTCCAACGAGCTGAACTACACCGGCCTCGACAGCATCGACCTCGTCGGCCCCGACATGGTCGAAACCAGTTTCATCAGCACTGTGGGCCGGCCCTGCACCTTGCGACTCCAGACCCTCTGGGCGTCTTTGATCTTCGTTCTCGCCGCTTTGGAGGCCTTTCCCAGCCACCCCCGCCTCCTTGCCCGTGGGTGGCTTCCGCTCGGCTTTGAGCAACGCTGCGCCGCCATGGGCAGGCCCTGTAAGCCTGCAGCCGAAATCGCAGCCAGAAGCCGGACCCGCTGACCCTGTCCCGCCGCCCTGCTGAGACTCGCCGTCCAACCCACTCACCGAGAAGATCGGCGTCATCAACGGCGGCAGACCCCGCCCCCGGCCCCGCGCCACCGAAGAAGAAACAGCCAGGTGATCCTACCTGGGCGACAGTGCGCAGAACTCCCGTACCCCTAACCGGATCTGACCCACCGGATGGGCCGCGGCGAACGGGAACGCCTCCGCCCTGGTGGACGCGGCCGACGCGCTGAACGGTGACGCGTTCGCCTGCGCCTCTTCCTACAACAGCGCGGCATGTCGTCCGCTGAGGGCGGCCTGACCCCCGCCCTGCTCCCGGGCCGGACCACGCCGACGGGTACAGCGTGTGCTGGCACCTACGCCAAGCAGCACGGCAGTATGGTCCACCTGTTCTCCCCGAACGGCACCGACCCCACGTTCAGCGAGGTCTGCGGCCGGTCGGCTGTCTCCGGCATGCACAACCAGGAATCCATGGGCAACCCGCCGCGCCGTCGCGGTGCCGTACCGCGGGGCCGCCGTTCTGTTCCCATGTTGTCGGCCGTCCCGCCCGGCCGCGCCCTGGCCGCGCGGGTCTGGTCGACCGCTCCCCGTGCCCCGTTCCGGCGTCACCGTTCCGTCGGGGGCTGGTGGTCCGTCGTCGTGCCGTTGCCCGGGGCTGTGCTCCGCCGGGCCGTCCGCCGTTCCGTCGAGCTTGGTTCGCCGCCGGCGTCGTGTCCGCGGCGGGGCCCGAGTGCCCGCGCCCGCGTCTGCTCTCCCGCGCGGTCGCGCCCGGATCGCATCCGGTGTCACCGGGGCGCGCTGGGGCTCGGCCGTCCGCCGTCGGCTCGGTCGGCCGTCGTGCTGGCTGTTGCGGGGTCGGCGGCACGGTGCCCGCGTCGTGAGACGTGGAACCCGGCACGGCACGCAGATGGGCATCCACCGCTGGGTGAAGCGGACATCCCCCGCCGTAAGCGCCGCCTTGAGTCGCTGAGGATGTCGGCACCCGGGCTATCTCCCCATTGCCCCCCGCAGCGTCACACCCCACCGGGTCCGCAACCTGTGCACCTCCCAGACCGACAGTGCCGTGACCGAGACGGGGCCGCCGAGGAGGAAGGTGTAGAGGACGAGGGGCGGAGCCGCCACGTCGGGGCCGTCGAACAGGCCCAGCCCGAAGAGGGACCACACCAGCAGCGGGGAGATCAGGGCCGGCAGCAGCTCGTGCACATCGCCCAGGCGGAAGCAGGAGTTCACCCCGTACACCAGCGCGACCAGCGTGCACAGCAGCGCGAAGACCAGGACCAGCGCGCAGACCACCGTGCCGACGAAGAACAGCACCATGACCAACAGGCCGATCAGGATGCCGTGGTAGCCGATGTCGGCCGTCGAGATGATCTCGCCCTTGAGCATCTTGACCATCAGATACGACACTCCGGCGCCCAGCGCGATCGAGCCCAACGAGCACAGCGGACCGAGCAGCCGGGCGGCGTACCGGCGGCCCAGCGGCGCGCGGGCCGCGACGATGAAGGCCGTCACCGCCACGAAACCGACCGTGAGCGTGAGCCCGCCTCCGATGAGCAGGTCCTCCAGCTTGCCCAGGACGACCTTCTCGCGGCCCTCGGCCAGCGGGAACGCCAGGAGCAGCCAGGCGGTGGCGATGAAGCCCACCGCCGTACGGGCCCACTGCAGGCCGGTGATGAGCGGGTCCTCGATCCGGTCGGGCCGGGACGGGGCGGACATCGCCGTGGCGACCGCGAACGGACTGGGTATCGACCGGAGGGACGACGACGCGCCCCGGCGGGTGTTCACTGATGCTCCCCCGAACACATGAAACGTACGAACGCGCAGACGGATGGATACACGGATACGGAGATCCGTCCGCGTATCACGTGCGCGACTGTCCGCGGTGGCGGGCGCGCCCGCCGTGCGGGCATACCCGGCCACGGCAGAGCGGCGCTCACCCACCGATGGCTGTAATGGCCCTGACACCTTAGCCGACCTGGCCGGACTTCTCGTCACCCTGCCGGAAAGCCCTGCCGCGCCGGTGCAAGACCTCCTCCACCGACACTGTCCGAGCGGATCCCCGCACCTCCCGGTGCGCCCGATCAGGCAGCGAGACGATGCGACAGGTGCCCGGCGAACGCTTGGTCAGGCGGCGGGTCATCCAGGTGATGGCGGACCAAATGATCAGGCTCTCGGAGGGCTGGAGGAGCCGTTCGTCGTCGCGTGCGTGTCGGTCGGCATGCCTGATCCACGCGAGCGATCGTTCCCGGCGGGCCCGCGCGTCACCGGGTTCTGCTTCCGCTCCGGCCCGGCCGCGGCCTGGCTGGAGGTGCTGAACGAGCACACGCCGAGCACCCGCTGCGCCTCGCCCTCGTCTGCGCCTTCACCCCGAGGCCGCAGCCGGCAGCCTTCGACCGCGGTGAAGGATCGCCTGTGGCAGAGATGAACACGTTCGCGTTCAAGCTCGAACTGAGCCCTGTGGTCCGGGACAAGGCCCGTGCTACCGGTACGCGCGGGAGGCTGCCGAAGCCATCCAGAGCTACGACGTCAACGCCCGGCTCACAGTGCCCGGCGAGACTGCTGAACTGACCGAGCTCACGGTTCCGGCGAGGCAATGGCCGTCGGCGGCCTGGTCCGGCACGACGGCTTCGGCGTGGGCCTTGGCCGTCGCGGCACTCCCTCGTCGACGCAGCCGGTGCCTACGCGCCTGCTTTCACGGGCCGGTGAGGATCGAGGGGGTGCTGATGCGGCGCCAGGTGGGTGATGTCCTGCTCGCTACGGATTGTCTCCAGCCCGTCAGGGCCAGGTCGCACGGCCGTCCCTTCCCAGGTGGGCCGAAGACTCCAGGCGCGCGCTGGACGCCTCGCACATCTTTGTGACCGACATTCAGCTGCACTGATCGGCGCAGGGGTGGCCAGTTCTCTCCACGGTGCCCCGGCTGGTGAGGCGACGGAAGGCGGAGCACCATCGACAAATGGCCTAAAAATGAGAATTGCGGCTAAAATTTGATGAGTCAGGCTATTTTAGGGACATTTAGTCATTCTTGAGAGTGTACAGCGTGTCGTACTTCCCTACGTTGAAGCCTGTCGGGCGGAGAATCTCTCCCCCTGCACAAACCGAAGGAAGTACCTCATGCGCTCCATGCGCACCACGGCCACTGCCCGGACCTTCCTGATCGCCGCAATCGCCGTAGCCGGTCTGACCGTCACTCCTGCCCTCGCCTCCGCCCAGCCCGGCGCGGGCAGCGCCCGGGCTCACAACGGAGTCGGCGCCCCCGGCAGTAATGGCACCAACGGTGTCGGGATCCTCGGCGGTATCGGTGGCCTCGGCGGCACCGGTGGCAACGCCACCGGCAGCGCAAGCGTCGGCGGCACCGGTGGCAAGGGCGGCGTGGGCGGCGTGGGCAATGCCGGTGCCGGTATCGCGGGTGGCAAGGGCGGCAATGGCGGAGCCTCCAAGGCCGGGGGCGGCTACACCGGTGGCACAGGCGGCGCCGGCGGCGCGGCCAGTCCGGTGTGCCCGGGCAAGCCGGGCGGCAACGGCACCGCCGCCACCATGTTCGCGAACGGCACCACCGGCATCACCGGCGCTGCCGGCAAGACCACTCTCCCCTGTTGACCACCTCTGGTGAGCGGGTCGCCGGGACAGGACAGGAAGCACCGCTCCGGGACACACACCCCGTGACCACTGATTGCTAATGGGCAGTCAGTGGAGTGCGGCACCCGGACAAGCGCCCGGCTGCGATTCCTCAGCCGGGTGCTTTCCGTCGTACGCGTAGTGCGGGGCGTGGCTTCTTCGGCCGGTGGCGGGGGAGCGGTACGCAGGTATGCGCGCCATGGCGGCGGAGTCGTCTGCTGTGCGACGGTTGCCGGAGGCCTGGATGGCTGGCTGCCGCGCGCAGCCCAGGGGAGCGCACCCCCTCCCACTGCGCGGCCCGCTGCCGCGAGACCGCCCAGGCCGCCGCCCCGCCGACGATCAGCACCAGGACGACCGGGACCCACGGATACGCACGTACGAAGTCCACCACCGCCACGAGCCCGCTCCCGCCGACGGCCCCGTCCCCGACCCGGCCGCCACCCGGCTGGCACGCAGCCGCAGTGGCTGGAGGAGTTGGTCGGTGCCGTTCGTCCTCCGCGACCGGCGTCGGCTCACCGCCCGCCCCTGGTCCGGTCCCACTTGATCGGGTACGACACCGTTGGCACCGGACGCGGAGCGGTCTCCTCCCACCCGGGCCGGCGGATCGGGTACGACACGGCAGGGGCCGGGTGGGGCGTCGGCTTCTCCCAGCCGGGCCACTTGATCGGATACGTCACCGCCGACGAGGACCGCGGCGCTGGTAACCGCTCCGAACCCGCCCCGCCGCCTGATGACGTCCCGGAGCCGCCGAAGATGAACACGGCCGCCACGATGCCGATGGCGAGCGCGGTTTCCCGGCTCGTCCCGGCCGGCGCCCGCCAGTGTGACCGGACCACTGTCCCGTCCTGCTTGGTGTAGCCCTTGACGAACGGCAAGGCCGAAGCCCCCTCCCTCCGGTCGGTTGCGCGCTCTCCCGCGCAACCGACCAATGTAGAGCCATCCGCTGACAGCGCGTCATGGTGTGATCGCTATGAATGATCCTGAAGGGGCCCGCCGGCCTCTCTGCGGGTCGCGGAGTGAATGCGCTGTCGGGCATATGAGGAGGTCGACCGCGCGGCAGGAGCCGGCGAGCCGGCCCGAAGCCATGCACCGGGCCGAGTGCCGCAAGTCTTCAAGGAGCAGATCAGTACCCGCGTCAGGGTGCGGCCCGAGCTGGAAGACGCATATGCAGAAGGCCGGCGACTGGCCTTCCGCTCCTGGCCCGGACAGGCCCCTACCAGCGGCGAAGGCAAGCCCGTTGCGATCCTAGGACTGAGGATCGGGCATTTGTGCGGTGGGCGTATTCGCTCCACCGATGCCGCCCAAGACAACGGCATCACCGTGCCCGAGACGGAAACTCCCCGGAGAGCCAGGAACGTTCGCTCTTTGCTACCGGTGACAGAAAGGCTGCCGAACAAGCATGTGTGACAAGCCCGGTGGCCCACTGCTGCCAACCAGGCTGCTTCCACCGGTCTCGTTCACCAGCTCAACCGGCCCTGCCGGTGACAACCACTGCGCTTCGGCTCAACCCGTATCCGGACCCGGAGAACGACGCGGAGCGGACGGCGAACCGTCGGGCCGAAGACGACTGCCGGCGCCAGGAGGAGAACGCGGCCACCGTCCTCGACCGAGCTGAAGGCCTGGGGTCGTGGCGGTGGACCGGTCGCCGCGTGCCGGCCCGGTACGCCCTCGCGGCGGGCGGTCTCGCCCCTCTGTGCGTCGGGAGGGGCGGGCGGTCCTCAGGGGCAGCGCATACGGACGTGCGTGGCAGGGCCCAGGTCGGTGGGGGAGAGGGGCAGCAACTGGTTCCAGAGACGCTGAAGGACCTCCATTCCCAGCGAACCGGTAAGTCCCGCCCCGGGGCGGTACCGGCCCAGGGGCGCGGTGCGTCGCGGTGAACCGCGGCGCCGGGCCGGCCATGGTCCGCGTCTTGCACGTTTGCCCGGGGAACGCGGTGGAAGAGTTGACCCCGACGACCGGCCGGCCGAGTCGCCGGCGGGACGGCCGATTCCGCTCGACGCCCTGAACAGAACAGGAGCCCGCCGTTGCGCCTCTACGCCCAGACTCCCGCACGCCGGAACCGCCAGGTGCTCGTGGACCTGATCGCCGTGGCCCTGATCGCCCTCACGGTGTGGGCGGCATTCTTCGTCCGCGACGTGATCATGCAGCTGGCTGAGCCGGGGCGGAAGGTCGAGAGCTCCGGAGACGGCCTCGCCGAGGAGCTCGGCAACGCCGGGGACGCGGCGTCGGACGTACCGCTCATCGGCGACGTCCTGAAGAAGCCGCTCCAGTCCGCAGCCGACTCCAGTACCGGCTTCGCCGACGCCGGCGCATCGTTCCAGGAGACCGTCACCCAGGTCGCCGACGTGACGACCACGGCTCTCATCGTCGTCCTCGTGCTCCTCATCCTGGTTCTGTGGCTTCCCCCGCGCCTGCTCTGGATTCGCCGCAGCGTGATCGTCCGCCGTCTCGCCGACGCGCCGGGCGGCGCCGACCTGCTCGCCCTGCGCGCCCTCACCGGCCCGCCGACTGCCCTCGTCAAGCTGCCCACCCCGCCCGGCGGATTCGCCGACGCCTGGCGCCGGGGCGACCAGGAGGTCATCGCCACCCTCAGCGCGGCCGCCCTCGCACACACTGGACTGCGCCCCTGACGCACGCCTCCCAGGGCGAGGGACGGCCGACGGACGGATAAGGCCGGGGGACCGGGGGGTGCGTACGGGCCGCCGGCTCCCTGGCGGTCAGACCGCCACGAGTTCCTCGGCGACGAAGCTCTCCACGAACTCCCGCGCACGCCGGTCGAGATCGGCGTACTGCGCCTCCCGCTCAGCGCCCGTGACCGCTTCGCCGACCAGGAGGTTGCCTTCGGCGTCGACGCGCTGCGGGCGCTCCTCCGCGTCGGTGAGCAGGCCGACGGTGGAATGGGAGAAACCGCAGTAGTAGGCGATGCCTTCGCTCAGATTGGTCTCGAGGACGGTTTGCATCCCCTCCACGATGGGATCGTCGGCAGTGGCGCCGGCCAGGCCCAGCCACAGGATGCGCTTGCCGGCGAGGCGGGGCTTGCTGCGGCCGTAGGCGAACCCGTAGTTCCATACGCGGTCGATCCAGCCCTTGAGGATGGCGGGCACGCTCTGCCAGTACACCGGGAAGACGGCGACGATGACATCGGCGTCGAGGATGCGCTGCATATGGGCGTGCGCTTCGTCCGAGTACGCCTTTTCCCTGTTGCCCCAGTCCGGCTGGTCCGACACGTTCATCCGCGGGTCGAACCCCTCGGCGTGCAGGTCGAGCAGGTCGATGCGGTACCCGGCGGCTTCGAGTTGGGCGGCAGTGCGGCGGGCGGTGTGCGCGGTGAGGGAATCGGTGCGGTGGTGTGCGACGACCACGAGGGCTGTCCTGGCATGGCTGTCGTGCTGCGTCACGGTGTCTCCCGGCTGGTCTCGGTTCGATGCGATGCATCCAGTACAGCCACGGTGACGTAGATGATCCATAGGAGAAACGCTCCAGAACATAGGAGATCGTCTAAGCTGCTTCCCGTGGATCCTTTGAGTTCCTTACTGAGTGGCATCCGGGCCGAGGGTTCGGTCGTCAGCCACGCCGTACTGACGGCACCCTGGACCATCCGCTTCGCCGACGACGCACCGCTCACCATGATCAGCGTGCTGCGCGGCGGGGGCACCCTGCTGCTGCCCGACGGCACCGAGCGAGCGGTCGGCGCGGGCGATACGGCCATCGTGCGCGGCCCCGTACCGTTCCATCTCGCGGACCATCCGACCACTGTCCACAGCCCTCATGCCGCGTACGAGATCGCCTGCTTCACCACGGACGCCGAGTGCACCGCCCAGGAACTCGGCGGAATCCACTGGGGCACCGACTCGGAGGAGGCGACCGCGCTGATCGTGGGCGCCTACCGCGCCTCGGGCCATCGCCACGAGCGGCTCCTGCGTGCCCTGCCGCCCGTCCTGGTGATCAAGGAGGACGTCGAGGTCTGTGCCTGGCTGGAGACGGCCGCCGCCGACGCCGCCCAACTCTCGGCCGGTTCGCAGGCGCTGATGGACCGGCTCCTCGACTGGGCCCTGGTGTGCACGTTGCGCACCTGGTTCGACCAGGCCGGCGCCGACGCGCCCGGCTGGTACCGGGGCCTCGCCGACCCAGTCCTCGCCCCCGCCCTGCAGGCCTTCCACGACCGGCCCGCCGAGGCCTGGACGGTGGAGTCGCTGGCCACTCGAGCCGGCGTCTCCCGGGCGCTGTTCGCCAAGCGCTTCACCAAGCTGATGGGCCGCCCGCCCCTCGCCTACCTCACCGAATGCCGCATGGACGAGGCCGTGGCGCTCCTGACCGACACCGACCTCAGCATCGCCCAGATCGGAAGGTCCGTCGGCTATGCCGACGCTTTCGGCTTCAGTGCCGCGTTCAAACGACACAAGGGCCTGAGCCCCAGGGCGTTCCGCGCCGCGGCGGCCTGAGCTCCGGTCCGGCGACCAAGGGGGCGCTCTTCTCACGAGCGTCGCTCTACGTACGGTGTGCCAGGCCGCCCACCGCCCTGCCCGCTCTGTGCCCGAGGCCGTGGTACGCCCCGAGTGCGCGTCGGCTCATGACCGGCGTCCTGCGGAGTGCTGGACCCCTTCAAGCCCTACCACGACCCCCGCTGCACCGAGACCCTCGGCCACCTCAGCTGCAGCCGCCTGTTCTGGTGATCCGCGAACGCGCCTGTCGTGGCAGCCGCCAGGTCGTCCGCAAGCACCTCGCCGCCCTCCGCGCCGGCAGCCGACAACCCGTCCGGGCGGACATCCCCAGCCCCCGCAAGATCACCGGCTGGATCATGCAACTCCAAGAGACCCTCACACCCAGCAGGAGCGGCGCCTGCTCGACGTCCGGATCGTCTGCCCGGATCTCCCAGGGCCTGCGATCTCGCCAGAGGCTTCACCGAACTTGTCCGCAACCGACGCGGCTTCCTGCTGAACGAATGGATCCGCCAGGCCGAACAGGACGCCCCGAAACCTATGAGCGGCTTCGCAGGCTTCCTGCGCCAGGACCTTGCGCCGTCACAGCCGGCCTCACCTCGAATGGAACTCCGGCGTCGTCGAAGGACACGTGAACCGGGTCAAGACCTTGAAAGAGGACGGTGTATGACCGGGCCTCATTCGAACTCCTGCGGACACGCATCCTCACTCAGCTCTGCCTCGGAATACCCGATCTTACAGAGATCGGCGTACCCACCAGCGGTAACGGTGACCGGCCGCTCGATGCCGCCCTGGCCGATATGGCCAACAACGTCTGCGGCATCCTCGAAGGTGGCCTCGACCCCGTCCTGGTGGCATTCCGCTTGGGCTCACTTGGCTGGAGCACACGGTCAGCCTCCTGGTGCTCCTACGAAGCCGAGACCGCTTGGTGCCGCATCGAAATCGATCAGACCGACGACGGGGCAACCCTGGTCAATGGCGTGATCGCCCCTCAGCGGATCGACGACCTGGCCACGCTCTTAACCGGACTCGGCCGGCAGCACAGCCTCGAACTCTCTGATGAGAACGACGACGTCGTCGAAGAGCGGCGCCACTGACCATCAGCTTCACGGAATCACGGGTCAGAGCCTTGAAGACGGCCGGGGCCGCTCCTCGCCCCACTTGCTTGGTCTTTGGACTGTGTGAGGAGGATGGGGATCGAAGAGCGGTCCTTGATCACCGGAAGGTAGGTTTTGGCAAGTGACTGCTGACTGGCGGACGGACCGGATCGGGACTGCGCTGAGGGGCGAGAACCCGACCGTGCTGCGGCGGCTGACGGCGGGATTCGCGGTGATCGGGGATGTTCAGTTCCTGCCGGGCTACTCGGTTCTGCTCGTGGACGAGCCGGATGTGCAGCGGCTGTCGGACCTGCCGAGGGCGAAGCGGCTGTCGTTCCTGTCTGACATGGACCAGCTCGGTGAAGCGGTCGAGCGTGCTTGTCGGCGGCTGGACCCGGCTTTCCGCCGGGTCAACTTGGAGATCCTGGGGAACACGGACCCGTTCTTGCATGCACATGTCTGGCCGCGGTTCGAGTGGGAGCCGGCCGACGTGGTGGGTGCTCCGGTGTGGCTCTATCCGCGTGAGCGGTGGAGTGACGAGCAGTTCAGGCTCGGACCGCGGCATGACGCGCTGCGGGATGCGATCGGCAGCGAACTGGACCGGCTGCGCTCGGTGGCCTGACGTTTCGGGCGCGCCGACCGTCAGGTCGGCGGGCCGGGTGATCGGTGACGGTCAGCCGATGCTCGCTGGAGGCGTCTGAGCGGGCTGATGTCGGTGACGCGGTTGATGATCGTGGAGCGGGCGGCTTCCTGGGCGGTGAGCACGGCGACGACCGTGACGGGCTGGTCGCAGTGCGGGCAGTTCCGGACTGCCGTCGGCGCCAGTAGGTCGACGGTTCCGGGGGCCGTCGATGCCGACGACGGCAGCTCGGTGCAGAACCGGTCGAGCATGGCGGTGGCGACGGCGGCGTCGCCGAACGCTCCGGCCCAATCGGCGATCCCGACGTTGGTCGTGAGGATCGTGCTGGACTTCAGGCACCTCTGGTTGATCACCTGGAACAGGGCTGCCGGCCTCGGGCAGCGGCAGATAGCGAAGCTCGTCGATGATCAGATGCAGATCCTCCAACGGCCTTCGAGGGCGGCGTTGTGGCACTTGCCTGCGAGTTCGGCGGCGGTGGCGAAGTGGACGCGGTGGCCGGCGTCGACAGCCGCTCGTCCGAGAGCGACGGACAGCATGGTCTTGCCCACTCCGGGCGGGCCGACGAACAGCACGTTGGAGGCGTCGTACAGGAAGCGCAAGGTGGCCAGGTCGCGGATCGGCTTCTCGCCGACGCCGGGCTGGGCGGCGAAGTCGAAGCCGGCCAGGGTCCAGGGCTCGGGCAGGAAGCGAACCGTTCCCGGGCGGCGAGTTTGCGGGCTGTCGACGTACTCGCGTATGTGGCTCTGGCAAGATTTTCGTAGCCGGAGATCATTTCGCGCTGACGCTTCCTGCAAACTGACGCTGCTGAGTCACAGCGACCACCAGCAGTACAGCCCCAGGCGGCTCGCCTTAGCGCGATGTGCAAGGCTGGCCAGGGCTTCCAGAGCAGCGGCCGCGGTTTCGGCATCAAACTGGCTCTGCTGCAGTTCATCGGTCATGGACCATGACTCGGCGAAGCGCACGAGGTCATCTGGTGTCGCAGTGACGAGTGCCTCGATCAGAGAGTCCGACAGACTGAACACGAAGGGGCCATCGGCTTCCGGCGATGACAACAGCTGCCCGGATCGCGGGCGTTGGCTGGCTTCCTCATAGCTGCAGCCCGTCGCGATTGCTTCCAGCTGGGCGATGGTGACCACCGGGTCGATGCCTTTGAGGGGAACCACGTCCAGCGCGGCCTGGGACGGACCACCGGGCACCGCAACCACGGCGGCGGCAGTGTCGTCGTCAGTGGCGGCGAAATAGTCACAGAGAGTCATGGCGCCGATTCTGACATCCACGGCTGCCAGGCCCCCGACGTGGTGTCCGGGCAGGCGTAAGGACCAAACCACGGGGTCAAATTCCAGGGGCCAGCGCCGATCTCGCGATGGTGGTCGGCCGGTCCGCATAGCGGCGGCGGAGGTGGGCGATCAGGACGACGCGGTGGCGGAGAAGCGGGATGCCGGCGCGGCCGCCCATCAGGCGTTTTTGGAGCTTCACGTCGGTGATGCGGCCTTCGTTGCCCCCCGGAGTTGTCAGGGGTGCTGATTCCCTGGGTGACTGCATGCCGGTCTTCGCGCATGGCTCCGGCGAGGCCGGCGAGTGGGGCCAGCCCGCTGTTGGCGAGGTCGTCCAGCCAGCCTGGCAAGAGTGTCGCGTCACGGTTGTCGAGCGTGATCGCAAACCGGCGGACCAGGTCGTGGGTGTGCCTGAGTTCAGGGCACTGGTCAAGGAGCCGGGGTAGGCGGTCGTTGATGTGCGGGCTGCGGCGGTCCGGGTGGGTGGTGACCCAGCGGGCGGCTTCGCGCGGGGAGGGCGGTCGCTCGCGTGGTTCGTCCAGGGGCAGGCCCCGTCGTAGGGGTGTGACGGCCATTTTCACGCGCTGGTAATGGCCGAGGTAGCCCTTGGTCTGGAGTTCCTCGTGCAGGATCTTCGCGCTGTGCTGCCCTTCGTCCCAGCGTTGTTGCAGGTAGTCCAGGTAGGGGTCCAGGGTGGAGGGCGTGCGGGGCGGGCGGTGCATCACTTCCTGCCAGGTGTGGGCTCGGGCGTATGTGCGTACGGTGCGGCGGTCCAGGCCGAGCTCCCGGGCCACGGAGCTGTGGCTCCGGCCGGTGCGGGTCAGGGCGTGCACGGCCTCGAACAGCCTTCGGGCATGCCGCCCGGCCCGGGTGTTGGCCGCGGTATTCTCCGCGGTTTCCTCGACCGATGCGGGAACGGCCTCGCCGACCGGGGGCAGTGCTGCGGGCAGGCAGCCGCGGTGGGCGGAGGCGATGTCCTGAACGCGGCGGGAGAGGCCCTGCCAGAGGTGGAAGCGGTCGCTGACCTGCAGTGCGTCGGGGGCGCCGGCGGTGATGCCCTGCCGGTAGGTGAGGGAGCCGTCGCGGCAGGCGACCTCGACGCCCGGGTGTTCACGAAGCCAGCGGCCAAGCTGTTCCACGTCGCGTCCCTCCCAAAGTGTGAGGGGGAGTCGGGTGTGGTGGCATCGACGAGGAGGGTGCCGTAGGTGTCGCCATAGAGCGCGAAGTCGTCCACCCCCAGCACTCGGGGTGTCTGCAGTGGCGGAAGCGGCACCCGCATCAGCTGCGACAGAACGGTGCACCGCGAGAGCGTGACGTTCAGGATCCGCGGCATCCGGGCACCGCCCCGGCCGGCCAGCACCACACCGACGGCCTCCACCAGGCGCTGCAACTGTGGTGTGCGCCGCTGGTACCGCACGGTCAGCTCCGGCACCTGCTCGGCGAAAGTCACCTTCAGACAAGAAGGGTTTTCGCAGTACAGGCGGCGTACGGACAAGTCGATGCGCCCAGCGGGAACTCCAGGAGGAGGCCGGCATCTCCGCCTCCTCCTGGAGGAACCTCGGTTCCTACGCCATCACCCTCGGTTCTACCGCTC